>JAISGL010000286.1 GCA_031263125.1 Opitutaceae bacterium
CGCGGCGTTTCGGTCCAGAGGGTTTGGAGGACGTGGTAGGCTTCCTTGGGGAGGCGCACGGCGTCGACTTCGCCGGAGGCGCGGGCGACTTCGGTTTCGACGCGGCCGCCGCTGGTGGAGTCGGAGAATATCCAGTTGGCGCCGCCGCTGTGCGTGCCGGGGGCGATTTTTTTCAGGTAGTGGGTGATTTGGTTGAGGGCGAATTGTTCGGAGTTGAGGCGGTAGGTTTGGGTTTTGCCGGGGATGGCGGCGTAGCCGAAGGCGGGGGGCGACTGGTCGTCCCAGACGCGGCGGGGGGATTCTTCGCGGTTGTATTCGCCTTCGACGACGGGGAGGCGGGCGATTTCGCGTCCGCCTTCGGTGCCGATGCCTATGTCCATGAACGCGGCGGTGGTTTCGTCGGCGCGGCGGTGGGCGTAGGCGCGTCCGCCGTGGGGGTCGTAGGTGTCCATGTGGGCGCGGAGTTCGGCGGCGTGTTCGCGGGTGACGCGCTGGTTGCCGCCTTCCCATATGAGGATGGAGGGGTTGTTGCGGTAGTAGATGATGATGTCGCGGAAGAGCGCGGAGCGGAGTTTCCAGGCGGCGCCGGTGGTGTCTTTTTCGCCGTCGGCGCCGGGTTGGAGGGCGATGATGCCGAGGCGGTCACCGGCGGCGATGGAGGCGGGGCCGGCGGCGGCGTGGCCCCAGCGGACGAAGTTGCCGCCGGCGTCGCGCATGAGGCGCAGGGTGTGGGCGTGGAGCCAGTCGGGTTGGGCGGCGCCGAGGCCGGGCCATTCGTCGGTGGGTTTTTGTCCCCAGCCGCGGAGTTTGAGGTGGCGTCCGTTGATGAAGAATCCTTCATCGGCGGTCCAGCGGACGGTGCGGATGCCGAAGGGGATTTCGGTGGTGTCGGTTTTTTTGCCGTCAACTTCGAGCGTGCAGACGACGCGGTAGAGGTGCGGGTAGGCGGGTTCCCAGAGGCGGGGGTTGGGGATGTCGCCGGCGAGGGTGAGTTTGGCGGTGGCTCCGGGGGCGATGCGGGTGGTGGCGTCGAGGCGGAGGACGCGGTTGTTGGCGGTGGCGTGGCTGGCGGCGGCGTTGTTGCCGGTGGCGGCATTGTTGTGGCTGGCGGCGGCGTTGTTGTGGCTGGTGGCGTCACTGCCGGCGGCGGCGGCGGCGGCGTAAATTTCGACGAGGACGGTGACGTTTTCGGCTTCGGGGCGGTCGTTGCGGATGGGGACGTCGATGCCGACGCGGGCGTTTTTGGCGCTGATGGAGGTGGCGTAGGCGTAGGGGCCTTCGGTTTCGAGGAAGGAGTAAAGCGGGAGGGTGATGTGGAGCGGATCGGTGACGTGGAGGCGGACGTTTCTGTAGATGCCGCCGTGGGCGGGGTGCCAGTGGGGGTTGTTCCAGGGGATTTGGCCGGCGGCGAGGTCGTCGATGGATTCGGGCATGTCGCGTTCCATTTTGGCGAGCATGTCGTGGAGCGAGCCGGGGCGGTCCTGGCCGGGGGCGAGTTTCTGGTTGGGGTCGGGGTCTTGCATGAAGCGGTTGTCGCACATGAGGGCGAGGACGTTGGGCGCGGGGTCGCCGGCGGGGCGGAGGTGGGGCGTGAGGTCGAAGCCGAAGGGGCTGAAGCCGGTTTTGCTGGCGCCGAGTTTATGGCCGTTGAGATAGACTTCGGCTATTTGGCGGACGGCTTCAAACTCGATGAATACTTTTTTGCCGCGCCAGGCGTCGGGGGTGGTGAAGGTTTTGCGGTACCAAGTGCGCCCGCTCCATTGGTCCCATTCGCCGCGGTGGCCGGCGGGCGACCAGTTGTCGAAGGTGTCGGTGTCGTTGTAGGTGTGCGGGGCGGCGACGGTGGTCCAGTCGGGGCCGGTGGCGTCGAAGGCGGGGTCGGCGGGCGATGTGGCGGCAGTGGACGACGTGGCGGCGGGTGTGGCGGGCGACGTGGCGGCGGTGGTGGGCAACGTGGCGGCGGTCGGGTCGGATTTGGTGAAGCGCCAGCCGGGGTTGAAGTCGAGGGTGAGGCGGGTGGCGGCGGTGGCGGATGCGGGTGCGGGTGCGGCGGGGACGATGTTGCCGGCAACAAAAACGCTGAACGCAACGAAAGCGAGGGCGCGGGCGCGGACGCGGACGTGGGCGCGGACGCGAGCGTGGACGCGAACGCGAGCATAGGCGTGGGCGCGGGTGCGGGTGCGGGTGCGGATGGCGGAAACGAGCAGTGTTTTTATCATGGGGAAAATTGCTGGTTGTGGAATGCGGATTGCGGGTGGCATTTTGTTTTTATCGATGGCAAAGGGGCGATAAAAAACGGCATGGATTTTGGTTAAGCCATTAAATCCGAAAACGTGTTCGCATGCCGCCTGCCGCATGCCGTCGGATGTTCGTTTTTTCAAACCGGGCGAGGTGTCGCAACGTAGCGCAGGCTGCCAAGCCTGCTTTGCCTTTCCTTTCCGTTTGCCTTTCCTTTTGGGATGGACTCCGGCGGATGTTCGCTTTTCAAACCGGGCGAGGTTTCGCCTCGTCGGGCAGACTTGGCAGCCTGCGCTACGTTGTGACGCACGCATTCACGCATTTTCGCATTCACGCATTTTCACGATGAACATTCCTTCTCACAAAACCCTCGTTGTTCTCACAGGCGCCGGCATGAGCGCGGAAAGCGGCATTCCAACGTTTCGCGACGCGGGCGGGTTGTGGGAGGGGCATCGCGTCGAGGACGTGGCGACGCCCGGGGCATGGCTGCGCAATCCGGCGCTTGTGCTCGATTTCTACAACCAGCGCCGTCGCAAACTCGCGCAGGTGCAGCCCAACGACGGACACATCGGGCTCGCGCGATTGCAGGAACATTTCGACGTGCGCATCATCACGCAAAACGTGGACGATCTCCACGAGCGCGCCGGCTCGAAAAACGTGCTGCACCTGCACGGCCTGCTCACGCGGGCGCGGAGCACGCACGCGGGGATTGGTGAGCACGGCAATGCGGTCGTCGATATCGGCTACCGCGACATCGCGCCTGGCGACACATGCCCGCTCGGTTCGCAACTGCGCCCGCACATCGTTTGGTTTGGCGAGGATGTGCCCATGATCGGGCCGGCCATCGAACTGGCGGAGCGCGCGGATATTTTTGTGATCATCGGCACATCGCTCGCGGTGTATCCGGCTGCCGGCTTGATCGACTATGCGCCCCCGGACGCGCCCATTTACCTGATTGATCCGGCGACCACGCCGCCGCGCGCGCGCGTGCGCCACATCGCAACCGGCGGCAGCGAAGGCGTGCGCCGGCTCGCGGCGGAATTGCTCGCGTAGCGGCCATGCGCCATAAAAACACAAGACCCCGGCGGCGTGAACCGTCGGGGCCTTGCTGTTGTTTAAAGCGGAATAATGCCAGTCGGATTTTCTGGAATCCGATGCAGATTAGAACTTGAAGACGGCCTGGATGCCGGCGTAGAAGACGTCCTTGTCGAACCAGTCTTTCGCGTCTTTCGTGAATTTTGTGCAGTTCACTTCAACACCGATGCCGAGGTTTTGAGTCACGGCGTAACCGGGTTGCACGGAAAATTTCCAGAAGTTGCCGCTGTAGTTGTTCTTGAATTTTTCCTGGCCCACGCTGAAACGTCCGGCGAGGCTGATCTTTTCGGTGAACTGCTGCTTGACCATCACCAAGCCGTAGTAGTTCTGGTTGTTGCTTTCCGCGCCATTGCGGCCTTGCTTGTAATACAATTCACCGCCGATGGTGGTTTGCTTGATGATATATTGCGCCCAGACGTCCGCGACATAGACATCCTTGTAATCGATAACGAGCATGTTGTCCGCGCGGGTGTTCTGGTAGGCGAGGGTGACGCCGATCGAGAGCGCGCCGTCGTTGTAGCCGAAGTGGCCTTCAATGCCGTAGCCGTCACTGAGTTTGCCGTCGCCGCGATATTCGCCGGGGACGCTGTAGACCGAGTCAACAACCGCGACGCCGAAGCTCATCCTGTCGAGGTTGTAGTCGAGACGGAGGCCATCGTGGAAATTCGGAATGAGGCCGAATGAGTAGAAATTTTCGCCCATGTAGGAAGCGACGCCATTGGTGATGAAGTTCCCGCTCGGGATGTCGAACGCCTCATAGCCGAGCCAGCTCTGGAAGCGGCCGCCGGTGATGCTGAGGCCGTTGCCGATGTCATAGGTGGCGTTGGCTTCGAGGACATAGAGGTCATCGGCGCCAGCGTCGGTGTAGAGGCTCACCTTGGCCGTGACGGGGGCGAAGTTGAAGGCGAGGCCGAGCTTGGCGGCGTCGAGGTCCATCGTCGTATCCGATGCACCCGTATTGGGCTTCACATACTGGGCGGAGCCAGCGGCGTAGCCATAGAGGCTCACATTCTGGTGAATGGCAACGTCGGCGCGGGCCGGGAGGGCAAAAGCGGTGGCAAGAGCCAGACCGGCAATTTTGATGATGTTCTTGTTCATGGGTTGTTTGATGTTCTTTCAGGTGTCGGGACGCGCCGGCGGCGTGAGCCGCGTGACGTTTCCCCAGCAATTAAACACAGATGAGAGAGCCAAGTCCGACACGCGCTGTCGAGGAAATGTTACGCGAATATAAAATCAGTTCAAAATTTCACCGGATATTTTCTAATTTCATAACCTGTTAATATTCAATGTGAAAAAAATTGAAAAACCGTGCCAGCCCGTTCCGGTGGAAAATGTTCCGGGAAAAAATGTCCGGCTCGCAAAATTTTTTTTTCCTGAAACACACACCTTTTTTTTGGGGAGGGGTGAAATTTTTTTCAGGAAAAGCCATTTGCCCGCGCCCCAGGCGCCGCCGCGCGCCGCGTGACATCGGATTCGCAGTATTCTCATTTTTCATTTCCGCATTTCCGCATTATTCTTATTTCCCCTTTGACAGAGGGGGCGTGCGGGGATTCCTTACGCTGCGAACGCGCATCGTTTGCCCGGCACACTTTCATACATCTTCCAACGACCAGTTACAAAATGGCTTCAAACCTCCTGGGTTACTTTTCCAACGACATCGGCATCGATCTCGGCACCGCCAACACACTTGTTTATGTCAAGGACAAGGGCGTCGTTTTGCGCGAGCCGAGCGTCGTCGCCCTCGACACAAACACGCGCAAGGTCCGCGCCGTCGGCGACGAAGCCAAGCGCATGCTCGGCCGCACGCCCGGCAACATCACCGCCATCCGTCCCATGAAGGACGGCGTCATCGCCGACTTCGACGTGACCGAGGCGATGCTCCGCTACTTTATCAGCAAGGTCCGCACCAATTCGTTTCGCGTCGCGCCGCGCGTCGTCATCGCGATTCCGTCGGGCATCACCGAGGTCGAGAAACGCGCCGTGAAAGACTCCGCCACGCACGCGGGCGCGCGCGACGTAATCACCATTCCCGAACCCATGGCCGCCGCCATCGGCGTGGGCCTGCCCATCGACGAACCCGCCGCCAACATGATCGTGGACATCGGCGGCGGCACGACCGAGATCGCCATCATTTCGCTCGCCGGCATCGTGTTTTCAAAATCCGTGCGCGTCGCCGGCGACGAACTCGACACCGCCATCGTCAACTACATGAAGCGCGCCTACAATCTCCTCATCGGCGAGCGCACCGCCGAGGAAATCAAGATACGCATCGGCTCCGCGTATCCGCTCGACGAGGAAATCGACATGGAGGTGAAGGGCCGCGATTCCGTCGCGGGCCTGCCCAAGACAATCCACATCACCTCGCAGGAAGTCCGCGACGCGCTCTCCGACACGACCGGCGCCATCGTCGACGCCGTGCGCGCGACGCTCGAACGCTGCCCGCCCGAGCTTTCCGCCGACCTTGTCGACCGCGGTTTCGTCATGGCCGGCGGCGGCTCGCTCATCCGCGGCATCGACCGCCTCCTGAGCGACAAGACCGGCCTGCCCGTCACCGTGGCCGAGGACCCGCTTTCCGCCGTCGCCAACGGCACCGGAGCCGTGTTGAACGACCTGAACTGGGTGCTGCAAAACGTGTAGCCCGCAGCCGGAAAACCACGGACAAAAACCCAGGAATTGGAATTCGGGAATTGGAAACAAGAGCAGCCGTTTTCTTCGTGACGCCGGCCCGTTTGGGCTTGTTTTGAATCGGAATTTCCAATCTCCAACTTCTCGATTTCCGATTTCCAATTTTTTCCTGCCGTGCAACTCAAGCGTCTCGTCCTTGCCAAACCTTTTCTCACGCTGGCGATCTGCATCGCGGCGTGGATGGTTTTGCCATTTGTGATCAAACGCGCCGCGCGCCTCACGTTTTTTGAATTCCAGGCGCCCATCGACGTGAGCGCGGCGACGATTCGCAATTTGCAGGATTATTGGGCGATGCGCACGCGAGACCCGAACGAACTCATCGAGGCCGGCAAGGAAATCGCGCGCCTGAATTCGTTCTACGAAAATAAAATCAGGGAAACCAAAACGCTCGAGGCCGAGGTCGCGCGGCTCGAGGAACTTCTCCGCCTGCCCGTCTTCAACACCTACCGCGCCGAACCCGCGCGCGTGGTCCGCCGCGATTACAACGCGTGGTGGCAGCGCATCACGATTCGCACGGGCCGCACGCGCGGCATCACCGTCGGCGCGCCGGTGATCTTCGTCGGCGGCGTCATCGGACGCGTCAGCGAAGTCGGCCTCTACACCTCCGTCGTCGACCTGATCAGCAGTCCCGGCGTGCGGCTTTCGGCGGTGATTGAAACGGACGGCGATCACCGCCCCGTCAATTTTCAAGGCCGCTCGAGCGCCGCGTTTTCAAACGCGACCGGCACGCTCGAATTCGTGCCGTTCGACATCTACATCCCGCCCGGCGAAACCGTGCGCGTCGTCACGTCCGGGCTGGGCGGCGTTTTCCCGCCGGGGCTTTCGCTCGGCGTGATAAAAAAACTGGAGCCTGGCGCCGACGGACTTTTCCAGTCCGCCGAGGTGAGCCTCGACCCGCGGCTTTCCGCGATCACCGAAGTCACCGTGCTCGTCCCGCTCAATCCGCCCGAGCCGCCGAAAGGAGCCGCGCAATGAGCGCGGGAACACCATGATTTCCCTCTATCGCCAGCCGCTTGTTGTGATTTTGTGCGGAGTGCTGCTCTGGACAATCACCGCGCAACTCAACCACTACCTCGCCGTGTGGCGCCTCAATCTCTTCACGGGCGGCCTGCTGATCACGTGCGCCGCGCTGCGTTTCCGCTCGCGCGTCATCTGGCGCATCGCGCTCCCGCTCGGCCTTTGGGTCGACGCCGCCTCGGCGGTGCCCTTCGGCATGCACGCGGCGCTGTTCCTGGCCGCGAGCATCGTCATCTTCCAATTGCGCGGACGCAAACCGCGCACCGACCTCGTCTTCGGCGTGGCCATCGCCGTGATATCAAACGCCGCGCTGTTTGTCGTGATCGCGATTGCGTTTGCGATTCGCGGCCCCGTGCAGGCGGGCGTCGTGTTCACGCTCCTGCTCAATCTCCTGCTTTCGAGCGTGTTCGTGGCGCTCGCCGCCCCCTGGTATTTCGCGCTCCAGACACGCGCGCTCGAACTCGCCGGCATCAACGCCCGCGCACAACTCGGCCGGACTCCGCAGGACTGAGACATGCTCCCACCCGACAAAAACGACCCGCGCACCGGCACGCTCATCGAGACGCACAAACGCCACGACTGGCGCATCGTTTCCTTTTATCCCATCGTCGCCGTTCTCCTGCTTGTCATCGCCGCCGGCTTCGCCTACCAGCAACTTTTCAAGACCGGCGAATACACGGAATCCGAAGTGCAGCAAAGCCAGCGCCGCATCCTCACGCCCGGCCCGCGCGGCGAAATCTACGACCGCGAAGGCCGCCTCCTCGTCGGCAACCTCGCGCGCTACGCCGTCACCATAAACCTCGACGAACTCCGCTCCGAGTTCCGCCGCACCTACCTCATCACGCGCCGCAAGTGGCGCGAGGCGGACGACAAAAACATACCCACCTCGGCGGAGCTTTGGAGAATCGCGCGCGGCGCCGTCATGCAAAACTACCTTGACCAGGTGAACGAAATCATCGGGCGCGACGAAAAAATAAACGACATCCGTTTCCGCCGCCACTTCAACCAGCAACTGCTCATCCCCTACACGCTCATCGAAGACCTCACGCCCGAAGAATACGCGCGCCTCGTCGAGCAGCTTCCCGTCAACTCCCCGCTCCGCCTCACCGCGACGAGCACCCGTTATTATCCCTACGGCAACACCGCCGCGCACGTGCTCGGCTACATCCGCTCCAGCGACGACCTCGACGCCGAAGGTTTTCCCGGTGAAAACCTGACCACTTTCAAGATGCGCGGCACCACGGGCAAGGATGGCCTCGAACTCACCTTCAACGAACACCTGCAAGGCAAACCCGGCTACACGATCTACCGCGTCGATCCCGCCGGCTACCGCATTGAGCCGCCGCTCGAACGCAGCCCGGCGCTCCGGGGCAAACGCCTCAACATCAGCCTCGACATCGACATGCAGCAAGTTGCCGAGGAGAAAATGGGTGACGTCGAAAAAAAAGACGGCTACCGCGGCGCGGTCGTCGCGCTCGATGCGCAGACCGGCGAGACCCTTGTTCTCGCCAGCAATCCCGGTTTTAATCCCAACGACTTTTTCCCGCGCCTCAGCCAGGAAAATTACGACAGGATGAACACGCTCAGGGCGTGGAGCAACCTCGCCATCGCGGGCCGCATGGAACCCGGCTCCACCTTCAAAATCATCGACGCCATCGCCGGCTTCCGCGCCAACGTGCTCCACCCCGAATCAGTCTACTACTGCGGCGGCACGTTGCGCGTCGGCAACCGCAATTTCGCATGCCACGACGGTCATGTACACGGCGACATCAGCTTCCACGACGCCATTGCCAAAAGCTGCAACATTTTTTTCTACCGCGAAAGCCTCGACCTCGGCGCGCAACCCATAGCCGACGAGGCACGCCGCTTCGGACTGGACCGCGCAACCGGCATCGAGCTTCCCGGCGAAATCAAGGGCAACATAACCGACCCCATCATGCGGCGTGCGCGCGGCGGAATCTGGGCCGGCGGAGACACGGTCACGCTCGCCATCGGCCAGAACGAAACCGTGGTCACGCCGCTTGAGATGGCGTGCTTCATCGCCTCCGTGGGACGTGACGAAACCCGCACTTCGCCCACGATCCTGCACGACCCGAATCGCCGGCCCTTGCACACCGAACCCATCGGACTCACCCCCGTGCAACGGCGGGCGCTGGTCGAAGCCATGCGTGAAACCATCAAGACCGGCACGGCCAGAATCCTGACCAACCCCCGCATGCGCGATCTCAACCTGGGCTATCTCGACATCGCCGGCAAAACCGGCACCGCGCAAAAGGAAGTGTGGGAGGACGGCAAACGCGGCATCATCAATTACGCATGGTTCGTGGGTTTCGCGCCCGCGAGTGATCCCCGCATCGCAATTGCCGTCGTCCTCGAAGGCGACGTCCCCGGCGAGGAAGTTGGCGGCGGCGCCATAGCGGCCCCGATAGGAGGCTACGTGCTGAAGAAATATTTTGAAAAGCACCCCGAGCAAATCCCCGCCCCGCCCGCGCAGCCGGCGATGTAGCGCCCGCAGCGCAACGCCCGCGCAGCCAGCGACGTAGCACACGCAGCGCAACGTAGCACAGGCAGCGCAACGTAGCGCCCGCAGCGCAACGTAGCGCATACAGCGCAACACAGCGCAGCGCAGCGCAACGTAGCGCAGGCTGCCAAGCCTGCTTCAGTGCGCCTTTTCCAAAGCACATCTCTTGGACGCCTTTCTGGACACCTCTCCTGGAAGCGCGGACATCTCCGCCCGCGAAACGCCGTACGCCCGCTCGATATTTTTCCGAATACTCAAACGCGGGCAAAAATACCCGCACCTCCAAGTGCCAGACACTTGGATACCAAACGCCAGGCGTTGACACGTTTGTCAGACGCTCAAACGCGATTATCGCGGTGCCCCCGAAAAAACAGGAAACGCGGGTAACGCGAAACGCTTATTCGTCGCCGTCGTTGCCGATGGCTTCGACCGGGCAGCCCTCGAGGGCTTCCATGCACAACGCCGTATCCTCATCGGACGCGGGCTGGGCATGCACGTAAGAATAACCGCCTTCATCATTGCGGGAGAAGAACGCGGGAGCGGTCTCGCGGCACAGGTCGCAGTCAATGCACTGCTGATCGACATAAAATTTACCGGGAACGTTGGAGGGCCATTTGTCTGCTTTGTTTGCCATGGTGATAGGCAAACAAAACGAAAATGCCGCGCTGTCAAGTCATTGGAGCAGCGCCTAGATGCAAAAAAATGGCGTAATTTCATCTTCCATTCTGGCGTAAGTGCTCACTGATACAACCTTCCCAAGGAAAATCACATAAGCTGTTGTCATATCAAAAATTAGAAATGCACTTTCCCCATTAAATTTAGATGTCAACTATATTTAACCCCTGTCTTGTACAGAGCCTGTCCCTTTATTTGTTTCCTGTTTACTCCCATTTATTCGGCTTCTTCGGTCTCGATTTTGTCTGCCTGCGCGCTGGTTATATTTCTGGTTTTTCCCAGAGCTGCCTTGGGTTGGTCACTGGGTCGCGCCCACGCCCAAGCGCACGCCCATGAGCCGCCGTCCTTTCGCTTTTCCCTGACTTTTTCCAGACGCGTGCTTGTGTTCGACGGCTCAAAGGACAACTTTTGCTGTCACTCCAGCGCACTCCAACGCGCATAATCACTCGATGTTTTCAGAACGCCACTACGCTCGCGATACCGGCAGGTACGACAACCAGGGCACCAGCGCCTTGGTGTGGCTGCTCTGCGCCATCGGCGCGGGGTTTGTGCTACAAGCGATTTTTGAGCGCGCCATTCCCGGCGGCGCGCCGATTCCCGCCCAGGCCGCCGCGCTCGTCCCCGGCCTCTTCCTTCGCGGCCACGTCTGGACGCTTCTCACTTACACGCTGCTCCACGTCAATATCCTCCATCTGATCGTCAACGGCCTCACCATCTACTTCATGGGACGCGAAACGCTTCCGCTCCTCGGCAACAGGCGTTTCGGATGGTTCTGCGCAGCCGCGGCGGCGGGCGGCGGCTTGCTGTGGCTGCTCGTCAATTTCCGCGATCCCGGTTCCGTGCTGATCGGCGCCAGCAGCATCTCGTGCGCGCTGTTGATGCTCTTCGCATGCTTTTACCCGGACAACAAAATCACGCTCGTGTTGTTCTTCATCATACCGGTTTCGGTTCGCCCGAAATACGTGGCGGGCGCAGCGGCAGCCTTCGATTTGTTCGGGCTGTTGTTTTACGAAATCCCCGGCAAACACTTCAGTTTCGCGGTGGCCCACTCGGCGCATATCGGCGGCATGCTTGTCGCGCTCGGATACTATTTCCTGATCTGCAAACGCGTGTGGCGCCAGGACGCCCCAAGCCCGTCGGACGCGCTCCCCGAATGGCTCCAAAAAAAGAAAAAGCCCGCCGTCATCGCCGCGCCCAAATACAAGGTCAACATCACCAGCCGCGACGACCTGAAGGCCGAGCTTGACCGCATCCTCGACAAAATCAACAGCCAGGGTTTTGCCTCCCTGACCGACGAGGAAAAACACACTCTCGACAGCGCGAAAGACATATTGAGCGGACGCTAAGGCGAAGCCTCCATCCGAGCCGTTTTGCCCGGTCTCGACTTAAATCGACTTATGCCGGCATAAATCGATTTAAGTCGATAATCCCGCCACGACCTCGCAAAACTTCGCCCAGCCGCAAAACACTCCGCAACACTCCGCCCTTCCCTGTCTGGCACAAAACCCGCTGCACAAGCGCCACCCGCACACATCATGCAAAACCCGCCACCCGACCGCTCCGCCATCCCACCCGACCGCTCCGCCATCCCACCTAATCACTCCGCCATCCCATCCGACCGCCTCGCCCTCGCCAGCCCGCTCTACGCGCGCATGATCGCGCAGGACCCCGCGCTCGTCACCTGGCTGGAAGCCGTCGCCGATGCGCCCGTCTCCCTCCGCTCGATTCACGACGCGTGGCGCTCCTACGCGACCGACGGCGCCCTCTCGCAACTGCGCCTCTTCCGCCGCCGCATCTCGCTCCTCATCGCCTTCCGCTCCGTCAACGCGCTCGCGACCGAACGCGAAACCACCGCCGCGCTTACATGCCTCGCCGAGTTTTGCCTGTGCGAAATCACCGCGCACGCCCTCACGCTCTGGAAAACACGCCGCGGCGAACCGTGGGACGACGACCTCGGCCGCCCCGCGCGCTTCGCCATCATCGCGATGGGAAAAATGGGCGGCGAGGAACTCAATTTCTCCTCCGACATCGACCTGATCTACGTCTACGAAGGCGACGGCTGCTGCCGCCTCAACGGACGCGCCACCGAATACACAACCGTTGAGTTTTTCACAAAAGTCGCCGAAACAATCACCCGTGAACTCTCCGCAAAAACCCCCGAAGGCTTCCTCTTTCGCACCGACACGCGCCTGCGCCCCGAAGGCGACGCCGGCCCGCTCGTGCGCTCGACCGTCTCGCTCGAAAACTACTACGCCGCCGCCGGCCAGACCTGGGAACGCCTCGCGCTCCTCAAAGCCCGCCCCGTCGCCGGCGACGTGAACATCGCGGCCGAGCTTCTTGAAACCTTGCAACCCTTCCGCTACCCGCGCCACCCGCCGCCTTCGCTCCTCGCCGAAGTCGCCGCGATGAAGCAGCGCAACCAGGACGCAAAAATCACCGGCCTCGACGACGGGCAATATAACGTCAAACTCGGCGTCGGCGGCATCCGCGAAATCGAATTCATCGCGCAATCGCTCCAGCTCCTGCACGCGGGCCGCTATCCGTTTCTCCAGACGCATTCCACGCAAACCGCCCTCGAACAACTCGCGCACTACAACCTCTATCCCGGCGTGGAGACGGCATTCCTGACCGACGCCTACTGGTTCCTGCGCTGCGTGGAGCACCGCATCCAAATGCGTGAGGAAGCGCACGCGCACACATTGCCCGCCGACGCCGGCGAACTCGCCGCCATCGCCGCGTCGCTCGGCTTTGAAACCACGGAGGCATTTCTCGAAAAACTCGCCGCCACGCGCCGCCGCGTCCGCGCGCTCTACGAAGAGCTTTTCGCGCCGCGCGACCACGACGGGGAATTCGAGGACTGGTGGACATTTTTCACGACGCCGCAAATGCCGCGGTCGATTGAAAAAAGATTGAGCTTATGGGGCGGGGCGAAACCTCCGGCCGGGCCGTTTGAATTTGAAGCGTTGCACGGAGCGGCGCAGCCGGAGATTTCGCCCCGCCCATCCGGTCTTCCCGATGCCCTGCGCATCTTCGTTTGCGGCGACGCCTCGCACCTCGTCACGCGCGAGCAAGTGACGCATTTCCGTCACCTCGCCAAAAATCTCGACACGCTCATGCCCGCGCTGGCGCGTCCGGCGCTCACGCTCCGCCGCCTCGCGCGCTTCGCCTCGCGCTACGGCACGCGCAATCAATTTCTGAACACATGCGCGGCGAATCCGCAATTCCTGCGCGCGCTGGCGCTGCTCTTCGACCGCAGCGCCCACGCGTGCGACCTGCTCTGCGAGCATCCGGAAATAATCGAGGAAGTGCTGCGAACGGGCGAACTGCGCGCACAAAAAGACCGCGCCGCGCTCCTCGCCGAAATCGCCGCCGGCCCGAAGGACAACGCCGCCTTCGCACACTGGCTCGCGCTCTACATCCGGGCGGAGCAACTGCGCTATTCGACGGGCGATTTGCTGGGCGTGTACGATAAAACACGCGCGGCGGAAACGCGCGCGACGAAAACGCGCACGACAGAAACGCGTGCGACAGAAACGCACGCGGCGGAAATGCGTGCGACAGAAACGCACGCGGCGGAAATGCGTGTGGCGGGAACGCGTGCGGCGGAAACGCGCACTACAGAAACGCACGCGGTGGAAATGCGTGCGGCGGAGAGCGGCGGCCTTCCAGCTGCCGGACACGACGAAGTCGGGCACGATTTGGAAAATTCGAACACGGAGTCTGGCACGACTTCGCCTCGTCCGGCGGCTGGTTTCGAGACCGAAGGCTGGCAGTCCGCCAAGCCGCCGCTCCCCGTCGCGCGCGATGTCTCGGTAATCGAGACCGCGCTCTCCCTCCTTGCCGATGTCGCCGTGGAAAGCGCGCTTGCCCGCCTGCCGCAAGGCCGCGACCTCCTCGTCGTCGCCCTTGGAAAATACGGCGGGGCGGAGCTTACCTTTGGCTCCGATCTCGACATGATGTTTATGGCGGACGACGCGGCGGCGCTCCCTCCGCCCGAGTCCGCGGCGCGGCAACTCATGCAGATTCTGCGCGGCGAAGGCGGCTCCCCCGCCTTCGTGATCGACATCCGCCTGCGCCCGCACGGCGAGGCGGGACCGCAAGTCACGACGCTGAAATCGCTGCGCGAATACCACAGCGCCGGTGGCGGCGCGGGACCGGCGGCGCAATTGTGGGAGAAACAGATGCTCACGCGGGCGCGTGTAGTGTGCGGACCGGCGAAACTCCGGTCGGCGTTTCTGGCATGGCGTGACGAATTGATTTTCAGCGCGCCGATTACCGAAGTGGAAGTCGCCGAAATTCGCGCGATGCGCGCCCGCGTGGAGCGTGAGCGCAACGTATGCGAACCGCCGCAGCGCGCCTTCAAGACCTGCGCGGGCGGCCTTGTTGATTTTGAGTTTTTCGTGCAGACGATGCAGCTTCTGCACGGCTGGGAACACGAGGCGTTGCGCAAACCATCCACGCGCGCGCTGCTGACGGAGCTGCGCATGCCGCGAGAGCTGATGGCGAACTACGATTTCCTGAAGCGCATCGAAATCGCCGCCCGCCGCGACGAAAACAAACCGGTGAGCATCCTGCCACCGCCGGCCAGCGAAGCGTTTGAAGCACTGTCCCGCTGGCGGGGCTTTCCAAGCAGCGACGCGCTCTGGTCAGAACACACGCAACGGTTAAAACAGACACGCCAGCTGCTGGATGGGAACGCCGGCGTGCTCACGTTGAAAATGTAGCATGGGCATCTTGCCCGTGTTCCGGGAGTAGCGCGGACGTCTCGCCCGCGTTGGAGCCGGCATGGGGCGGCACTGCGCGCCGTCCACGGGCGGGACGTCCGTGCTACTCCGGAATTGGCGGCTTGGCCTGTCCCGTTTTTGAGATGCGCCCACAATCCTGTCCGTGTCACTTTATACAAATTACCAACTGATATTACGCAGCCCATAGGGCATGACTTTGTGTCAGGCGCTCTCGTAGCGCAGGTTGCCAAGGCTGCTTTGCTTGTCGCATGCCGCCGGGTGTTCGTTTTTTTTTCAAACCGGGCGAGGCTTCGCCTCGTCAGCAGGCTTGGCAGCCTGCGCTACGTACGCACCGCGTAACATCAGGTAATCAGTCGAAAAATAAAGAAGCGAAAAATAAAGAAGGGGATTGATTTTTGAAAACAAAATCATACCCTTGCGAAGGGTTGCTGGGCATGTGCAGCAACCCTTCGCAATTTTTCATATATTATCTCTGTAACTGATGTTGCGTGGACAGCAGGGCAGGGTTTTGCAGGGGCTGACTTTATGTCAGGCCGCGCACGTGCGCGGGGGGGGAGCGCATAGATAATTCGCGGCCTGACACAAGGTCAGGCACTACGGGCTGCGCACTGCACTGCTATCACTTACCAATAACTCCGGCGCGGGGGTTTGCGGGAATCGTAGAGGTGGGGGGAAATTTCTTTCAGGAAACGGCTTGGCTCGAGGAGCATGCCGTTGGGGCCGGCTCGGCTTGCGACTCTCGGATAGCAGAGATAGAGTTCGTTTTTGGCACGCGTCGTCGCGACGTAGAAGAGCCGGCGTTCTTCCTCGACGTCGCCGTTTTCGATGGCGCGGCGTCCGGGGAAATAACCGTCGGCAAGGCCGATCACGAAGACGATGTCATACTCAAGACCTTTGGCTTGGTGTACGGTGGTCAGCTTGATCGCCTCGGCGTCGGGGTCGACATGGCGGTCGCTGGTTTCACCGTTGAGGAGCACGATTTGCGCGAGGAGGTCCTGCATCGTCTCGAAGCGCGAGGCGAAGCCGACGAGGGCTTTTAATTCTTCCAGGCGGTCAATGTAGTCGGCGAAGGCGCCGCGGAGGTAGTCGCCATACCAGCCGTTGACGGCCATGTCGAAGGCTTTGGCGGGGGCGGAGGCGCGCATGGTTTCGGCGATTTCGGCGAGCGAGGCGGTGAAGCTGGGCCAGTCTTCTTGCGCGCCTTTGGGTACCGAGGTTTTGACGATGCCGGTTCCGAGCGCGGCGACGATGTCCTGGTGCGCGAGCGTGGCGTGTTCGCGGGCCGCGGAGTGGATTTTTGCCGCGCCTTTTTCACCGACTTTCGGGAGGAGGCATGCGATGCGTTCCCACGCCATCGTGTCGGCGGGGTTGTAGACGAAGCGCACGAAGGCGACGAGGTCCTTGATGTGCTGGCGTTCAAAAAACTTCACGCCGCTGGTGATGTGGTAGGGAATGCCGGCGCGGGAGAGGGCGAGTTGCATTTCCATCGCCACGAAATGCGAGCGGTAGAGGATGGCGATTTCGGAGGGGGAGACGCCGTCGTCGTCAACGAGGCGGCGGACGCGGCGGATGATGAAGTCGGCTTGCTCGCGGTCGTCCATCGTTTGCACGACCTGGGGGTTCGCGCCGTTGGCGCGGGCGGCGCGGAGTTCCTTGTCGAAGTGGCGGCCTTTGGGTTGCGCGAGGAGGATGCCGTTGGCGAGGTTGAGGATTTGCGGGGTCGAGCGGTAATTGGTTTCGATGCGGTGGATGACCGTGCCGGGGTGGCGTTGTTCGAAGGTCATTATGTTTTCAAAGTTCGCGCCGCGCCATGAGTAGATGCACTGCGCGTCGTCGCCGACGGCCATGACGCGGTGGTGCGTGGCGATGAGGTCTATTATTTGCGACTGGACGGTGTTGGTGTCCTGGTATTCGTCGACGAGGACGTGGCGGAAGCGGTCGGAGAAATAGTGCGCGACGGCGGGGGATTTTTGGAGGAGGCGCAGCCAGTATTCGAGGAGGTCGTCGTAGTCGCAGACGTTTTGTTCGCGTTTTTTCTTTTCGTAGGCGGCGGCGAAGGGCGGGATGAGGTGTTGGATTTCCTTGTATTGGGGAAAGTGCTGCTCGATGGTGTCGGCGATGGAGAGCTGGGTGTTGCGCGAGAGGGAGATGACGCTGAAGAGCGGGCCGGGGCGGGGATTGGTTTTGTCCTTGAAGAAGGTTTTGTTTTCGGTGGTGACGGTTTGTTTGAGGAGCGTCTCGGCTTCGTCGGCATCGAGGATGGTAAAGTTTTTCGGGAGGCCGATGTCTTCGCCGAACATGCGGAGGGCGCGGTGGCCGATGGAGTGGAAGGTGCCGCCCCAGAAGCGCCGGGGTTCGACGCCGGTGAGGTCGTGGACGCGGTGGAGCATTTCCTTCGCGGCTTTGTTGGTGAAGGTGAGGAGGAGGATTTCGCCGGGGCGCACGCCTTTGGAGAGGAGGTAGGCGACGCGGTAGGTAAGTGTGCGGGTTTTGCCGGAGCCGGCGCCGGCGAGGACGAGGAGCGGGCCGGGTTCGGCGGTGACGGCGTTGCATTGTTCGTCGTTGAGCGAGGCGCGGAAGTCGATTTCGGGGAACGGGGGAAATGCGGATTGCGGGGCGCGGGCGGAGCGCGGCGGCGCGGGATGTGAGGAGGCGCGCGGGTTTGTGTCCGGCGCGGGTTGTGCGGGCGGGTTGAAGGGGGAGTCGGTTTCGTCTGAGTCGAAGGGAGAATCCATTGTGCGTGCGAATGACAGACGCTGGAGAATCGGGACGGAATGGGAAATGTTTTTCTGCGCGGTGGAGGTGCGTGGGGGTGCGTGGGGGTGCGAACGAATGTGGTGGGAGTCGTGGCAAACGATGCGGGAGAGCCGCGAAGCGGTTCAATATAAATAACCGTGGGTGGAGGCGCATCGCGCCGGAACCCACGGTAAGAGAATATAACGCCCACGTCCCTGAAAGGGGCGAACTGGTTGCCGCGCAGAGATGTGGTGCGGCGGCGTTTTGCGGCGGCGTTTTGCCTGTTGACGCTGCCAGCGCGGGCGTGGATGTGTTGCGTATGAGCGACACGGGCAGAGTCAGTGGCAATTTTGATGCGCGGCAGACGGAGGCGGAGGCGCTTGGCGCGTTTCTTCTCGCGCCTGTGCCGCGCCGGGAGATTCCCGGGGTGATTCGCCGCGCGACGGGCGGCGTTAAAATGTGGCTTGGTGTGTTTTCGTTTGGCGCAATATTTGTGCTGTTGGGAAGCGTGTTTGCGTTTGCATTTTTCCCATATGGTTTTTGGAAAGATTGGAAGCTCGACCGGGCGCACAGCGAAGTGACGGGACGCGTCACGAGTGTTCGCAAAACAAATATGTCGACGAATAACATACCTGTTTGCCGGTATGAGTTTGAGTTCAGGCCGGAGGGTTTGACGGGAGGGATGCAAGGTGTGTGTTACACGACCGGTTTCCGGTGGCGCGAGAGCGAGTCGGTGCAGGTCTGGCATTTGCCGGGTGATGGCGCGGTGGCCCGGATCGAGGGTGCGCGGACAAGTAAAGCGCCGGCGTCCGGGATATTGTTTTTGTTTTTTCCGGCGGCGGGTTTTGGCATTTTGTTATATGCACTTGTGGCGCGCGGCTCATTGCAGTGGTTGCTCGTGAATGGGCTGGTGGGTGAGTTTCGTGTGGAGCGGATTGTGGATACCCGTGAGCGAATCAACAAGCAGCCGCGTTATCGCGCGGAGTGCCGCCGGCTGGACGATGCGACGGATGAGGCGTGCTATTGTTACTCGTCGCATGTGCGCGGGAAAGTGGCGTTCATGGAGGAGTTGCGGCGTTCGGGGCGGACGGTGTTCGCCTTGTATGATCCGCGGGAGCGCGGGAAAAAACGGCGCCGCGTGGAGCTGCCCGAGGCGTGGTTTCGGTGAGCATTTTTGGGGCGGACGGGTCTGAGCGCGGATACGCTTGCGCGCTGTCGTGCAGGGGCAATGGGAGCGGGTGGACGAACGCAAGGCAAATTATCCGATTTCAGGATGTTGTTGGGGTTCGGGTAAAGGTGCGTGAAATTTTCAACGAGGCCGCCGTTGTCGCGGCGGGATTTCATGCGGATCGCCGCCGTCGTGCCGTCGAAGGCGCAGTTTTCAACGAGCACGCCGCGCACGCCGCCGCCCGTGTGGCTGCCAATCGACATGCCGTGGCCTTCGCCGAACGTGCAATCACGGATGATAAAATTTTCGCACACGGGCTTGCTCCAGTCTTTCGCGGCGTGCGTGAGTATGACGATGTTGTCGTCGCCCGTGCTGATGTCGCAGCCGGTGATGAGATAGTTTTTGCCCGA
>JAISGL010000289.1 GCA_031263125.1 Opitutaceae bacterium
CTGATGTCTTTTTATCGTTTAGACTTGATTCCCCAGACCAGACTCATTCGTGAGAATCAACGGCCAGCGCGCCGCTGTTTCTCACAATGGCCAAAGTCTTGGGACGTTTAAAAAACCAAACCCGAATAATCCCATGAACACCAAAATAAAGCAAAAATCACGTTTGCGTTTGATTGCAATCGCTGCCGGAAGTCTCGTTTTGTCCGGCTCGCTCGCAATGGCGCAAGCGGTTCGACAGGATACGCCAGAAGCATCGGCTCCAAATGCCGCGCCGATTCCAGTGACAACCCAACCCGTGACACCGCCGCCGATTGATGATGGCGTCGTCATGATGTCGCCTTTCCAAGTGGACGCCACCAAGGAAAAAGGTTACTTCGCCGAAAACACCCTCGCGGGCAGCCGCATGAGAACCAACATCGCGGACTTGGGCGCGGCCATCTCGGTCATCACCAAGCAGCAGTTGGAGGATACCGCCTCGCTCGATGTGAACGACATCTTCCGCTACGAACTCGGCACGGAAGGGTCCAGCACCTACACGCCACCAGTATTAACCTCGAAAGGCGACGGTCCGGCCGATGTTATCTCGGGAGCATCGTTTGGCACCTCTGCGGTGGCGCAAACCAATGCCACGGCCAATCGCGTGCGCGGCCTCGGCTCGCCCAGCTTTGCGCTCAATTATTACCAGGCGATCGCTTTGGTCCCGTTCGATTCCTACAATGCTTCCTCCGTCGAGATCAACCGCGGCGCCAATTCCATGCTCTTCGGCATGGGCAGTCCGGCGGGCATCGTCAACCTGAGCATGGCGCAGGCCGAGATCGGCAAAAACAAGGCGCAGGTGCAAATCCGCGTCGATGACCGTGGTTCCGAACGCGTCAGCCTCTCCTTCAATAAAACCCTGCTCGCTGACAAGCTCGCCATCTACGGCGCGCTTCTCTATAACGACCAGCAATTCGAGCGAAGGCCATCTTACGACATCACCCGCCGCCAGTATGGGGCCATCACCTACAAACCTTTCAAAAGAACTAAGATTACTGCCAGTATCGAGGGTTACAACAATGACAACAACCGCCCGAATAGCTATACGCCCATTGACGGCGTGTCCGTCTGGCGCAACGCCGGCTCGCCTTATTATGATGATGCCAGCCGCACGATTATCATTGGCGCAACCGGTCAATCGATCCCGGTTGCCTACAGCAGCATGTCTCCCAATGCGGAGGAGGTGATCTCCTACATCGAGTCGAAAGGATACACCGTCGAAAGATTGTATAGCAACACTGGTTATCCCAGTTTGATGACTGGGGCGCAAATTACGAATCCACTGACGGGCGCGAAAAACAGCGTTTTTGGCGGGCTTCCCGCCGCCTACACCACCTATGGCAGCCCTCTGTATATTCCCAGCTTGTCCACCTACGCCAGCTCCCGTCTGCTCCAGAGCATCGTGGATGGAAACCTATCGGTGATGCAGGTGCCGACTGGATACAACCCGAGAACCGGCTGGAACGGGGCCACCGGCTTGACTGACAGCTTCACCACCACCTACGGCGCGGGTACCGCGGAGAAACCTTATATTTATGATACTCCCTACGCAAATATCTACAGCCGCCTGACCACCTATGGCGGGACTGCCAACGGCAACATAAGTGACAATAATGTGACCGGTATGTATGCCTATACTTATCCGGGCGTGACCGACAGCTCCATTTACGACTGGCGGCATGTCAACACGCTCCAGATGAACTACGGACGCCAGCGGAACACCACCTACAACGTCGAACTGGAACAGGAAATTATCCCAGGGCTGCTTCATTTCAGCGCCGGTTGGTTTCGTCAGGACTTTGACTCAATAACCAGCTACACCGTCTCGCAGCAAAATTCCGCCTACCTCTATGTGGACACCGATAAATATACCACCAAGGGCGAACTGAATCCCAACTTTCGCAAGGTCTACCTGCAAGATTACGATCCCGACCGTTTCGAACAGTCCATCACCACCGATCAATATCGCGCCATGCTCGCTTTCACGCCCGACTTTACAAAGAATAAAAACTGGACCAAGTGGCTCGGTCACCACCAAATTTTGGGGCTGGCCTCCTACTATGATCAGGAGGAGCAACTCCTGCGTCGCCGCCTGGCTTACATCGGTGGTGATGCACTGGCCACGATTCGCTATAAAAACAGCACCGCCACTGCCGGCTGGGCCTATCAAAACAACGCCACCACGATACGCCGGTATTATCTTTCCTCCGAGGGAAACAATATCGTGAACCAGTCTTCCGGCAAAATCGGCTCGCTGGATGACAATACCTACTACGTCCCCATCCAGTCCTTTGATTATCAGTCAGGGCAATACGTGAACGCCGAGACAGACATGTACTGGAATGTTTTTAACGACAACAATACCACGAGACGCAACGCCCGTCAGCTCACCTCCTACAGCGGCGCCTGGACCGGCTACCTGTGGAACGACCGTGTCATTGCCACCGCCGGCGTCCGCCGCGACATCAACCGCACTCGCAGTGACAACGACGCATCATTCGCCTCCGCCACGGACCGCTTTGTTGACGGTTACTACCAATATTGGAAGAAGCCGTGGAACGATTGGAGTCGCATCGCGGGCACTACTTCCACCTTGGGCGCCGTTATCCGCCCCTTCACTGGCTGGGAGTTTATAGAAAAGCGCGCTGGCGACAGCCTGCTCTGGGAATTTGTCCGGAACTTCGGTATCAGCTATAACAAATCCGACAACTTTGACGCCCCGGTCACCACCAACACCGACTTTTTCGGCACGGTCCTGCCCAAGCCTCAGGGCAAAAGCAAGGATTATGGCGTGCAGGTCTCGCTCTTCAAAGACAAGCTCTTTGCCCGTGTAACCTGGTTCGAGTCCACCAATGAAAACGCCATCATGGGCGGGGCCACCGGCACCGCCATCTCACGCCTGAAGGATCATATGGACACCACCGCCTACCGCAGCTGGCTGAGCACCATCTATATGCTTGCCGATGGCGCCGACCCCAACGATCCCGCCAATGAGAACGCAGCGGGGGTTTGGTATGCGCCCTATGTGGAAAACGGACCCTATGGCGTCAGCGCAAAGTGGGAGGCGATGCAGAAATGGGTCGGCGAACACTGGATCGGAGGCAACACGAATTACAAATACTATTCCAGCCTCACCATCGGCAGCACCGGCACATACAAGTCCAAGGGCACCGAGGTGGCGGTCCAATACAACCCGCTGCCCAACTGGACGCTCAAGTTCAACGCCTCCAAAAACACGACGGTTGCCAGCAACGTCCTCAAGGAGCTTCTGGCATGGGAGGCTGCACGCATGCAGGTGTGGGACGCCGCCAGTGCCGGGGCGCTGTTTGATGAGCTTGCCGCTGCCGGCAAGTCCTCCTCCGTATATACTAAAGCACAGTTGACCAGTCCCGACGGCATTACGCTATATAATGTCACGGATCGCAAAATGGTCCTCGTCAATAACGGGGACTACAAGAGCGACTTCTGGGCCAGTCACGATTTCCGGGACACAAACGGCAATGCCACCACCATCTCCACCACCAACCACGCCTTTGGCTGGTACACCGCCCAGGATTATTATGACAAGGCATATATGCCATTTAAACTCCAAGGTCTGGCCACGGAGGGGCAGGAAGTGGCCGACCAGCGAAAGTATAATGTCTCTTTCCTGACAAACTATAACTTCGATCGCGGCACTCTGAAGGGCTGGGCGGTCGGTGGCGCCCAACGCTACGCCAGCAAGGCTATCATCGGCTATAAAGGCAAGCCTTCCGGCAATAACGTCGACCTTAGCGGCAAACCATTGCTGGATATGGTAGACGTCAATAACCCCGTCTATGACGATGCAGTCTGGTACACCGATCTGTGGGTTTCCTACACCCGCAAGATATTCAACGACAAGGTGCGCATGAAGCTGCAACTCAACGTGGCGGATGTGTTCGAAAATGGCGGATTGCGGCCCACCGCCGTGAACTACGACGGAAAGCCCTATGCCTACCGCATCGTTGACCCGCGCACGTTCATCTTTTCAGCCACCTTTGATTTCTAATCTGGTTCATGGGTTGTTTGACCAGTTACTCCACAAGGGCGCCCTCGAAAGGGGGCGCCTTTTTTTTATCAAGGATTTTTTGTATCAATGGTTTTATTATATTGGATTCATTCACTGATGTTACGCAGTGCTTGCGTAGCGCAGGCTGCCAAGCCTGCTTTGCCTGTCGCATGCCGCCGGGTGTTCATTTTTTTTCGAACCGGGCGAGGCTTCGCCTCGTCAGCAGGCTTGGCAGTCTGCGCTACGGGGAAAAGCCGCCGGCTGCGTAATATCAGCCATTCAGAAACCCGCGATTATGCATCGAATGCCACGCCGCTGCCCGTGCCGCTGCCCGTGCCACGGCCAGGGCAATCGCGGTTTCCGGGTTTATATGTTTATATCACCCGCGCATGTTGCATCGGGGCGCGGCTGCCGGTGGCGCCGGCGGGCGGCGGGGTGAGCGTGGCGTCAAAACACATGGCGACCAGCCGCAGCAAGGGGACGCCGACAGGGGTGACTTCCAACCCGGTCGAAGTCAGGCGCACGATGCCGTCGGCGGCCAGATTCGACATCGAGGCGAGTTCGGCGGCGTAGGTTTGCTTGAAATCCACGCCCAGCTCCGCGGACATCGCGGCGAAGTCGATACGGCGGTTGCACATGATGCGCATGATGATGGCGCGGCGCTGGCAGTCTTCCTTGGTGAGGCGGAGTGCGCGCGCCACCGGCAGGCGGCCTTCGGCGAGGAGCGCGTGGTAGGCGGCCATGTCCTTTGTGTTTTGCCAGTAGGTCGTGACGGTTTGCGAGATGGAGGACATGCCAAACGCATACAGCGACGTGCCGGCGCGGGTGCTGTAACCTTGGAAATTGCGTTGCAGGGCGCCTTCGCGCAGGGCGGTCGCGAGTTCGTCGGCGGGTTTTGCGAAGTGGTCCAGCCCGATGTCCACAAAACCGGCGGCGGTCAGCCGTCTGTGCGCGAGGGCGGACATCTCCAGTTTTTCCGCGGCTGCGGGAAGTTGTCCGCGGTCCTCGAAGATGCGTTGCGCGGGCTTGATCCAGGGGACGTGCGCGTAGCTGAAAACGGAGAGGCGGTCGGGGTCGAGTTCGAGCACGTCGTCGAGCGTGTGCGCAAAGGATGCGGCGGTTTGCAGGGGAAGGCCGTGGATGAGGTCGAAATTAATCGAGGTGAATCCCTCCTCGCGCAACCAGGCGACGGCCTGGCGGTTCAGGTCGTGGGGTTGGTAACGGTGTACGGCGAGTTGCACGCGGAGGTCGGTGTCCTGCACGCCAAGCGACGCGCGCGTGGCGCCGAGTTCGCGCAGGGCGCGGACGTGTTCGCGGGTGAACTTGCGCGGGTCGATCTCGACGCTCACCTCGGCGTCGGGCGCGCAGGCAAAACAGGCGCGGACGAGGCTGTTGAGGCGTCGCAGTTGCGCCGGCGTCAGAAAGGTGGGGGTGCCGCCGCCGAGGTGCAGTTGCACGACCTGGCGGCGACGGTCGAGTTTGCTCGCGACGAGTTCCATCTCGCGCGCGATATCGTCGAGATAGGCGTCCGCCGCCGCCTGGTTGCGCGTGATGACGGTCGTGCAGCCGCAGTACCAGCAGCGCGATTCGCAGAAGGGCAGGTGGAAATAGAGTGAGAGCGGTTGGGGCGGGTGGCTGGCGTTGTCCGGGCCGGGTGCGTTGTCCCCGGCGATGGCGTCTCCGGCGCGCGATGCGGCCAGGTCCTCCGAGAACTTTGTAGCGGGCGGATATGAAGTGTAGCGCGGACCTGCGACGAGGGAATATTTGCGCACCAAATCGAGATCAAAAGCTGACGCGGGCATGCGTGCATTGGCGTCGGATTCGGTGGTGAAGTTTTTGATTGGGCGCCCCATGTGTGCAAACGCGCAGTGTGCCATAGGTTCGGCAATCCGCCCTGCGTTTTTTGTGGCAAAACTGCGCATTCTTTGTCCTCCGCCCTCAGCCGGAATAGGTTTTAGCACTTTTTGACAGCACATAAAAATGTGTACGGATGGCGAGGCGCGCAGGGCCTGACCCTGTGTCAGGCTCTGTGTCAGGCTGCGAATTACCAGCCGATGTTACGCAGCCGGCAGATTTCGCAGGGCCTGACCTTGTGTCAGGCCGCGCGCACGTGGGAGGCCACACTGGTAATTCGCGGCCTGACACAAGGTCAGGCCCTACGAGCTGCGTAACATCAGTTACCATCCGATGTTACGCCGCGCAAACGCCGCGCAAACGCTAGCGCAAACGTAGCGCATACGCAGCGCAAACGTAGCGCAGGCTGCCAAGCCTGCTTTGTATGCCGCACGCCGCCGGGTGTTCGTTTTTTTTTCGAACCGGGCGAGGCTTCGCCTCGTCAGCAGGCTTGGCAGCCTGCGCTACGTATGCGCGGTGGCAACGCGAAAGCCATTCCGTTCCTGGGAGCGCGGGCATCTTTGCCCGCGAAACGCCGTGCGCCCGCTTGGTATATTCCAAACACGCATCGCCCATGTTCCGTGAGTAGCGCGGGCGTCCCGCCCGCGTTCCGGAAGTAGCGCGGGCATCTTGCCCGTTGTAGCGCGGGCGTCCCGCCCGCGTCGAGGGCGGCGCGAGTCTGGATACCGGGTATAATTGCGAAAGGTAGCAACGGCGAAGCCGTTGCCTAGTACAGCCCAAGGCTGGCGACAACGTCGCCTGCCTTGGGTAATCCGATAATAATCACACAACCCCAACGGGGTTGCCTAATAACATTGCTATGAATCACTCGCACTTCGGCGGTTCAATCCTAGGCAACCTCTTCGAGGTTGTGACAATCTTCTCCCCTTTTCCCAGGGTAGCGACTGCGTCGCAACCCTGGGCTTCACTGGGAAACGGCTTCGCCGTTTTTGCGCCTTTCGGCGCTCTCCCTTCGGCTCTGCTCCGGGTCCCTCATTTGATTGCTACCTTCCGCAATTACACTTCCACCTCGTTCGTTCGCACCAGTTCACGGCTCCCTTGCATTGAAAACGTCGAAGAACCACACAGGTAATTCGCGGCCTGACACAAGGTCAGGCCCTACAAAACCCTGCCGGTCGCGTAACATCAGATTGTAAGTGTCACCCGAACCGGCAGGGTCGGCGTTTCGTCCGGCGACTTGGAGATCGCCACTCCGGAATGTGTGGTTTTGGAGTTTGCGGTGTTTTTGGAGTTTGGGATTTGGAGTTTTGAATTTCGGGATTTGCGATTTGCGGCGCGGCGCTCAGGGCATGGGGTTGATTCCTTCGGCGCGGACTGTCCAGCCGGCGTTTTTCGGGAAGCCGGGGGTTGCGTCGGCGTCGGTGTCGTAGCCGCCGGCCATCATGGCGACAGCGCTGAGGAAGGAGGCGTTGAAGGGCATGTAGGCGGGGCAGCCTCCGGGTTCCTTCGGGCGGCGGATGTAGCCTTGCGGCATGAAGCGCGCGGAGGGGGCGTCGTTTGTCACGATGTCCACGGCGGCTTGCGCGTTGCCGAGGCGCGTGGCGGTGAGCGCACCCTGGCCCATCGCCCAGCTGTTCCAGCGTTTGGGGTTGCGGTTGTGTATGGCTTCAAAGGTGGCGCGCATGATATCGGGGTCGATGAGCGGCGTTTGCGGGACGTAGCCGAGGGCGTAGATTTGCGAGGTGGCGCCGGTGTTTTGCGGCTCGGTTTCGATTTCAATGTAGCGGCCGTTCACGATGGTGGGTTTGGAGAGTTTCGAGAGGACGTCGGCCCAGTGGGCGTCGGGGCCGAGGCCGAGGCGTTCGCGCCATTGTTGCGCGACGTGCAGGCCCCACCACCAGAGGGCGAGTTCAAAGGTGGGGTTTTGCGTGTGGTTTTCGTCGGAGGATTCGCTGGAGGCTTTGAGCGGGGGGCCGAGGATGTAGCGTTTGGTGGCGTCGTCGTAGAAGGCGTAGGTGGAGAGGTAGTCGCCGCTTTCAAGGACGATGTTTTTGTATTTTTCGAGGGCGGCGCGGGCGGCGGCGGGGGATTTCGCGGCGGCGTCGCGGTAGACGAGTTCGCAGAGGTAGATGGGGTTGGGTTGATTCCAGATGATGAAGGGGTTTATGCCGCCGGGCGTGGGGCGTCCGTCGGGGCCGACCATTTTGGGCCAGCAGGCGCCTTTGTAGCCTTTTTCGGCGGCGTCGGCTTTGGCGAGGGGGAGGACTTGTTGATACCAGGAGAGGCCGTTTTCCAGGAGGTCGGTGTGGCCCCATTGGTAGAATTGGGCGGAGTGGATGAAGTAGACTTCGGAGTTGTGTTTGCCGAACCATGTCGGGGTGACGAGGCCGCATTCGGAGGGCGGGAAGTGGCCGGCGTAGTTTACGCGGACAACGTAGAGGGACTGGATGACGCGGCGTTCGAGTTCGGTGGCGCGCGGGTCGGTGCTGGCGGAGAGGTCTATTATGCCGCCTTTGGTCCAGAAGGCGTGCCAGGAGTCGGTGCTGGCTTTGGCGATGTCGGCGAAGGCGGGGAGGGCGGTGGCGGGTTCGGCGGCGGCGGCGAGGGTGACGGCGGGGGTGACGTTGACGGGGCGCGTGGGTTCGGTGGTGGCGGGCGTGAATTCGCAGGTGAGGGTGAGCTGGCCGCCTTGTTTTGCGGCGGTGGCGAGGCGGAAGTCGTGCGGGGCGGCTTCGGTGAGGGTGGCGATGCCGTCCCAGGCGAGTTTTACTTGGGAGGTGGTGGTGTCGACGGTGCGGGTGAGTTGGGCGTGGTTCGCGTCGCTGGCGGTGATTTTGGTGATGTGCGCGTCGGGTTTTGTCCAGAGGAGGGGCGGTTTGTTTTTGGTGGCGGCGAAATCGTAGGAGTAGGGGAAGCGGATGCGGATGGTGAGTTTGCCGTTTTGGAGGAGGGGCGAGCGGACGCGCGCGGTCATCATGCTGCGTTCGGGGTGGGCGGCGGTGACGACTTCGACGGGCTGGCCGTCGAGGAGGTAGCGGCTGGTGATGAGGCCCGTCCAGAGGTCGAGTGTCTGGTCGATGGCGGCGAGGTCGTCGGGGGTGATTTCGCGGTTTTCGTAGAGGAAACCGATCTGGCCGAGGGGGAGGGGGTGGGCGTTTTCGCGGAAATATTTTCCGGCGGGGCTTTTTTCCTGGGCGATGAAGGGCATCTGGCGTCCGTGGACGTTGTAGTTTTTGGAGGCGTCCTCGAGTTTGAGACCTTCGGGGTTGGGGAAGGAGTGCCAGGCCCACGAGGAGAGGGTTTCGATGGGGACGCCTTTGCCGTGGTGGAGTTTTTCAAGGCACTGGAGTCCGGTGGCGTCCACGGTGAACGCGAAGTCGCCGTTGCCCACGCTGAGCGAGGATTCGGGGTCGACGGTGGTGATGCGGGGGTTGTGGCGCGTGACGACGGCGTGGCGGTCGATTTTGCCGGCGGTGGTGCCGGTGGCGGCGGCGGAGCCGGTAGCGGCGGTGGCGGCGGCGGCAAAGGCCGGGATGCCGGGGAGCTGAAAAACTGAAAGGAGCAGGGCGGCGAGCGATGTCCGGGCGACGAGCGATGTCCGGGCGACGAGTGGTGCGGGCGCGCTGAGCGCGCTGGGCGTGTTGGGCGTGCTGAGACGGAGGTGCTTGGTCATGGTGTGTGGTTTTGTTGAGTGTGCTTGTTGTGTTGGGTGTGCTGAAAATGCGAAGGCTTCGTGGTGCTTGACGTGATTTGAGGTGAGCCGGCGGCGCAGCGCGATAGCGCCATAAATCTGACAGTCGGGTTTGCGGTTTGCCGGGGAACGAGTCTGCCGGGGAACGAGGAACGGTAAGTGAGAAGCGAGGACTGGGGCGTGGGGAGTAGAGAGTAGAAAGTAGAGAGTGGAGAGTAGGGAGTAGGGAGTGGGGAGAAGGGAGAAGGGAGTGGAGAGTGGGGAAAACGCGAGGAACGCGTTTGCGTCGTGGGCATACGTTTGCGGGACGGGACACGCGCGTGCGCACGTGCGCATGCGCAAGCGCATGCAATATTATGCGGACAAAACGGTCTCACTTATCCACGTCAATCACCCGGTCCGGCGTGATGCGTGTCGAGCCGACGCCGAGTGTTTCGGCGAAATCGAGCGTGTGGATGTCCTCCGAGACGCCCCTGAAACCGTTGCGTTCGCGCCAGCGATTGATGCGCGATAGAATCATCGAATCCATCGCCACCGGATCGCTGCTCAGCCACAGATGCGGCTCCGACACCGTGTAGAGCGAATTGAAATACGGCCCGCCGATAAACTGATAATGCTCCAGGCTCGCAATCGTCAGCGCCCACGTTTGCCGAAGCTCGGGGATCGCGCTCATTTCCGCGACCGCCGCCGGCGCGTTTGCCGGGCTGCGGAAGAAACGCGCCGTGTTGCTCGCGTTCCAGAGCGTCGCGTTTACCAGCGAACCGTTGATGCCGAGAATCGGGTGATCGGTGAACACGGGCAGGTTGATCCAGAAATCCGCGTCGAGGAACAACGGCGTGGCGAGAAAGCTCTTGCGGTCCTGCTCCTTGGTCGTGTTCGGGTCCTGCCCCTCCACGCTCTTTTCCGCGAAAATCGGGTCGAAGCGCGACGGCAGCGGGCTGTCATAAAACCACACCGGATCGTAGTAGCGGCCCGACTCCAGCACGTAGATCGGATGCCCCTTGAACGCGTAATCTCCCTGCGCGTACGCCGGTAAATACCCTGTCATGCGCAGACGCATCTGGTTCAGCCCGACGAGAAAAATATTTTCCGTCTCGAATCCGCGCCGCTCCATGGCCGAGATGACCGCCTTCACCAGCGCGATTGGCGTCGCCATGCCCGGCCCCGAGTCCGTGTAGATTTTCAGGCCGACTTTTTTCTTTGCCCCCGGCGCGAGCTTGCGACCTGTCGCGGCCTCATATTTCGAGAGCAGCAGCTCCACCTTTGCGTCATATGCGCCCGCATCGAAGCGCGGCAGCCTCGCCTCCCACACGGGAGTCAATGCCGCCTGCGCCGGATCGTCCGCGCGCGCGGGTGCCGCTGAAATCAGCGCGATGGAGAAAAAACAAACCGCTTTGAAAAATCGCATGAGAGTGGGAGAAATTGGCCGCCTGTATTGTGAAGGAAATTCGCGAGCCGGCATTCCATGCCAGAGCGCGCACCCCGTCAAAAGGGAAATCGCACACACTGGCACGCAACATCCGTCACGTGTGCATCCGTCACGTGTGACCTTTGACGGAATACTTATAAACCACGTTCAACATCAACATTAACATCACCGGCACGACCACCGTCAAAAACCCGGCGTGGCGCGGGCGTGGGCGGACGTGGGCGTGTGCCCGGATGCCTATGCGTCCACAAATCCACCCCGCCCGCACCGTGGCGACCTCAAACAGACATTCTGGCACTGGCACACACTCTCTCTGGCACTCTCTGGCACTGGCACTCTCTGGCACTGGCACTCCTCTGGCACCTCTGGCACTCTGGCACTCTTGCACTGGCAAAATGCTGGCAAAACGCCGTGCCTGCCTGCCGCACCATTTCTCGCAATCCCTCAAGTAATATCACATAAGCTATTTATATATAAAAGATTACATATTTTTATTTTTTCTAATAAATTTAGATGTCAAGTGTTATTTTTTATTCGAATCTTGAGCCTGTCTTGAACCTGTCCCTGTTTATTTCCCTGTTTATTCCTGTTTGTCTCTGTTTGCTCATTTGCCATTCGCCTCTGTTTGCCCGGCTTCGATCTCGTCCGCCTGCACGCAGTTACTTTTCCGGTTTTTCCCGCAGCTTCCGAATCGGTCACTTTCACTTTCCCTTCCCGCAGTCTTGATCCACCCTGCATCATTTGTCCGAATACACACATGAAAACCAAATCCGCCGCCCTCGCCCTCCCCGCTCTCTACGCTCTCCCTACCCTCTTCGCCCTCCCTACTCTCCTCGCCCTCCCCGCCTTTCTCGCCTTCTCCGGCATCTGTTTCCTTTCAGTCCTTCAGCCCTTCAGTCCTTCAGCCTTTTCCGCCGACGCCCTTTCCGCCGCCGTCCCGCCGCCGTCCCCCGGCTTCACCTGCATCCGATCCGGCGGCGGGTTTACCGAATACCGCCTCGATTCCAACGGCCTCCAGATTCTCCTCATGCCCGAGCACTCCAGCCCCACGCTCACCTTCATGGTCACCTACCGCGTCGGCTCGCGCAACGAAGTCACCGGCGCCACCGGCGCCACGCACCTCCTCGAACACCTCATGTTCAAAGGCACGAAAAAATTCAACCGCGACCTCGGCCTCAGCCTCGACCAGCAAATCGACAAAGTCGGCGGTGCCAACAACGCCACCACCTGGTTCGACCGCACCAACTACTACGAAATCCTCGGCTCCGACCACCTCGCCCTCGCCGCCGACATCGAGGCCGACCGCATGCGCAACCTCCTCCTCCGCGAGGAAGACCGCCGTCCCGAAATGACCGTCGTGCGCAACGAATTCGAACGCGGCGAAAACGACCCCTTCAACGCCCTCATGAAGGAAATCTTCCAATCCGCCTACGTCGCCTACCCCTACCACCACGACACCATCGGCTGGCTCTCCGACATCGAAAACGTGCCCATCGAAAAACTCCGCGAATTCTACGACACCTACTACTGGCCCGACAACGCGACCGTCACCATCATCGGCGATTTCAAAACCGGCGACGCCCTCGACATCATCCGAAAATATTTCGCCCCCATCCCCCGCGCCCCGCACCCCATCCCGCAACTCCACACCACCGAACCCGCGCAAACCGGCCCCCGCCGCGTCACCATCAAACGCGCCGGCGAACTCGGCGTCGTCGGCATCGCCTACAAAACCCCTGAGACGCGCCACCCCGATTTCCCCGCGCTCAAAGTCCTCTCGATGATTCTCACCAACGGCAAAAACTCCCGCTTCTACCGCGCCCTCACCGACAAAAACCTCACCGTCGGCGCCGACTCCCTCCTCGAATACACAGCTGCTCCCGCGCTCATGATCCTCTTCGCCCCCCTCGCCCCCGGAGCCACGCACGCCGACACCGAAAAAGCCGCCCTCGCCGAAATCGAACGCGTCAAAAAAGACGGCGTCACCGCCGCCGAAGTCGCCGCCGCCGTCGCGAAATACCTTGCCGACAGCGCCTATCAACGCGACGGCTCCTTCGCCATCGCCGGCAACATCAACGAATGCATCGCCGCCGGCGACTGGACCCTCTACCACGACATGGCCGACGCCATCAAAAAAACGACCCCCGCCGACATCCAGCGCGTCGCGCAAAAATACCTCCAGGAAGACCAAAGCACGACCGGCTGGTTCATCCCCCTCGCGCCACAAGAATAATCCGCCTGATCAGCCCGATCCGTCTGATCCGTCCTATCCGTCCGATCAGTCCTATCAGCCCGCTCCGCCCAATCCCATCCAATCTTAAAAAACACTTTTCCCATGAAAAAACACACCGCCCTCTTCACCCCTTTCGCCCTCTGCCTGATTTCAGCCTTTCAGCCCTTCAGCCTTTCAGCCCTTTCCGCCGGCGGCATCGCCGCCGGCATCGACCGCTCCATCATCGCCGGCATCGACACCGTCCTCTGCAAAACCGGCGCGCGCGACATCGTGACCATCGAAGCCTCCTTCCCCGCCGGCAGCTACCAAAACCCGGAAGACAACTGCTCCATCGCCACCCTCACCGCCGCGATGCTCGACCAAGGCGCCGCCACGCGCGACAAATACGCCATCGCCGCCGAACTCGAAGCCGTCGGAGCCACGCTCGAATTCTCCGCCGGCAACATCAACGTCACCATCAGCGGCAAATGCCTCACCAAGGACGTGCCCCTCCTCATCTCGCTCATCGCCGAACAACTCCGCGCGCCCGCATTCGACGCCGAAGAATTCGCCAAAATCAAAACCCAGCTCACCGGCGCGCTCCAACGCTCGCTCGAAAACACCGACGCCCGCGCCGCCCGCGCCTTCCACGGCGCCATCTACGCGCCCGGCCATCCCAACCACCGCCACTCCATCGAAGACACCATCAAAGCCATCAACGCCGCCACGCCCGACGACGTGAAAAAATTCCACGCCGCCAACTACGGCCCCGCGCAATTCACCCTCGTCGCCGTCGGCGACATCGACGCCCAAACAATAAAAACCGCCATCGCCAAAAACTTCGCCGACTGGAAGAAAAACACCGCCAGACCAATCCCCGCCCCCGCCGCCCCCGCCGCGCCCACTGCCCCCATCCTCATCCAAATGCCCGGCAAAACCAGCGTCAGCATCGTCTGGGGCCAGACCACCGGCCTGCGCTACATCGACGCCGACTACCACGCGCTCGCCACCGCCACCGCGATCCTCGGCGAAGGTTTCACCGGACGCCTCCTCGCCAACGTCCGCGACCGTGAAGGTCTCACCTACGGCATCGCCGCGCGCATCTCGAACGACACCCATGCGACGGGCGATTTTCGCATCACCGCCACCTTCGCCCCCGCGCTCCTCGACCAAGGCATCGCCAGCACCCGCCGCCAGCTTGAGGCGTGGCATGACAAAGGCGTGACCGCTGAAGAACTTGCCGACCGCAAAAGCAACCTCATCGGCGCCTACAAAGTCAGCCTTGCCACGACCGGCGGCATGGCCTCCGCGATTCTCACCACCATCGAACGCGGCCAGCCCCTCGCCGCCCTCGACGAATATCCCGCCAAAATCGCCGCCCTCACGCTCGCCGACGTAAACGCC
>JAISGL010000309.1 GCA_031263125.1 Opitutaceae bacterium
CGCGAGCCTTGCCTCCGCGACCCTCGCTTTCACCGGCCTCGCCTTCGCAACCTTCGCTCTCGCGGGTCTTGCTTTCGCGGACCTTGCTTTCGCGGGAGGTTTGACGTGAACGCGTGGCTTCGTTTTTGGGAAACGCCCACGACGGGGCATCAACTCATCGCCTTCGCGATGGTGGCCGCCGCGGGGCTTGCGTTGAGCCGCATCCAGATTCGCAAGGCGGGCGTCGGGATCGCGGGCGTGCTGTTTGCGGGGCTTGTCTTTGCGCGGCTCGGCGTGAAGGTGGAGCATCATGTGCTCGAATTCATCCGCGAATTGGGTCTGATCCTTTTTGTGTTTTCAATCGGGCTGCAACTCGGGCCGGGATTTTTCTCATCGCTCAAAAAGACCGGGTTGAAACTGAACCTGTTCGCCGCCACCAACGTGCTGCTCGGCGCCGGCGTGTGCGTCGCGGTCTTTTATGTTTCCGGCATTCCGCTTCCCGTCGCGGCGGGGTTGCTTTCCGGCGCCACGACCAACACGCCCAGCCTCGCGGCGGCGCAGCAGGCGCTCGTGGAAATCGGCGCGGGCGACGCGGCGATGCAAACGCAGGGCGTCGCGTACGCGCTCGCGTATCCTTTCGGCGTTTGCGGCGTGATCATCGCGATGCTGGCGGCGCGGCGCATTGCGAGCCGTCCGTCGCGCGAACCGGCGGCGGTCGCGGATGTCCCGCAAACGGAACCCCGGATGCGGCGCGCCAATCTGGAAGTGCGCAACCCCGGCCTTTTCGGTCGCTCGATCGCGGCGGGTTTCGGGGCCATGCGAGGCGTGAATATTTCGCGGCTCCGGCGCGGCGACACCGTGTGCGTTCCCATGCCCGATCACATACTGGCCGAAGGGGACCAGTTGCTCGTGGTGGGGCTTGCCGACGCGGTTGGGCAGGCGCTCGTGCTCGCGGGCGGGGAGGCGCGCGAGGATTTGCGGCGCGTGGAGGGGCCGGTCACCAGCAAGCGCGTGATCGTCACCAATCGCGAGGCGGTTGGGAAAACGTTCAGCGCGCTGCAACTGCCGTTGCGATTCGGCGTGGCGGCCACGCGGCTCTCGCGTCAAAGCATGGAGTTCGCGCCGGAGCCGGGTTTGCGCGTGCAGTTCGGCGACATCGTGACGCTTGTCGGCATGGAGGACGCCATCGGCGCCGCGGGCAGGATGCTCGGCGACTCGCCGAAGGAACTTGAGCACACGCGCGTCGGCCCGTTCTTTTTTGGGATATTGCTCGGCGTGCTGCTGGGGATGGTGCCGGTGGCGCTGCCCGGATTGCCCGCGCCCGTGCGGCTCGGTCTGGCCGGCGGGCCGTTGATCGTGGCGATTTTGCTCGGGCGCATCGGCAGCATCGGGCCGGTCGTCTGGTATGTGCCGCCCAACGCGAGCCTGGCGCTGCGCGAGATCGGCATCGTGCTTTTCCTCGCGTGCGTGGGGCTGAAATCGGGCGACCTGTTTTTCGAATATCTCATCAACGGGCAGGGCCTGGGCTGGATGGCGCTCGGCACGGCGGTCACGCTGCCGCCGGTTTTGCTGACCGCGTGGATCGCGCGCCGCCACGGGCGGCTGTCCGTTCCAGAGACATGCGGTTTGCTCGCAGGCTCGATGACCGATCCGCCCGCGCTTGCGTTTGCCCAGCAGTCGCACGAAGGTTCCGGCGCCTCGGTCGCCTACGCCACGGTGTATCCGCTGGTCATGTTGCTGCGGGTTCTCTCCGCGCAAATGTTCGTGTTTTTTGCCGGCTGATTTTCCGCCGTTTTCCCGCCGCACGCCGCATTTTTCCCACGCATTTTTCCATATATTTTCCCATACATTTTTCCAACCAACATCCGCATTTTTTCAAACTGACATCCGTATTTTCCAATTAACATTCACTATTTCCAACCAGCATCCACATTTTCCAATTAATATCCACTATTTCCAACCAACATCCGCCTCCGCCATTTCCAACTAATATTCATCCGCATTTTCCAACTCTCAACCCATCGCAACTCACAACTCTCAACCCATCACAATTCACAACTCACAACTCTCAACCATCAACTCTCAACACGAAAACTGATTTTATCATGAACAATTCCTCACAGGAAAACCCACCACCACCCGTTCTACACATTCCAACGCCGGCGCAGGACCTCGCGGCGTTTTTGCAAGGCACGCCCGGCCTTCCCACGCAAGTGCGCAAGCGCAACGGACGCCTCGCCGCGTTCGACGCCTCGCGCATCACCCGCGCGCTGGCGCACGCGGGCGCCGCCACGGGCGAGTTCGACAACGCCATGGCGCACCGCCTCACCGTGCGCGTCGTGAACCTGCTGCTCGCCACCGTGGGCGACCCGATTCCCTCGGTCGAGCAGGTGCAGGACATGGTCGAGGAAATGCTGCTCAACTCGCCGTTCCGCCGCACCGCGCGCGCCTTTATTGTATATCGCGACCAGCACAAACGCCTGCGCGAAATCACCGCCGGGCAGGACGTCGCGCTCATCGACGGCTACCTGCAACAACTCGACTGGCAGGTGCGCGAAAACAGCAACATGAGCTATTCGCTCCAGGGCCTGAACAACTACCTCGCGTCCACGGTCTCGCAAACCTACTGGCTCAACGCCATCTATCCGCCGGAAATCCGCGCCGCCCACGAAAACGGCGATTTCCACCTCCACGACCTCAACCAACTCTCCGTATATTGCGTCGGCTGGGATTTGATGGACCTGCTCACGCGCGGCTTCGGCGGCGTGGCGGGCAAAATCGAATCCAAGCCGCCGCGCCACCTGCGCACCGCGCTCGGGCAAATAGTAAACTTTTTCTATACACTCCAGGGCGAGGCCGCGGGCGCGCAGGCATTTTCCAGTTTCGACACGCTCCTCGCGCCCTTCATCCGCTTCGACGGCCTCGATTATAAACAAGTCAAGCAAACGCTTCAGGAGTTTATATACAACGTGAACGTGCCCACGCGCGTCGGCTTCCAGACACCGTTTACAAATGTGACCATCGACCTGGTGTGCCCATCGCATTTCGCGCAACACCCGGTCATGTTTGGCGGCGAATTCCGCGACGAAACCTACGGCGGTTTCCAGGCGGAAATGGACCTCTTCAACCGCGCGTTTTTCGAGGTGATGGCCGAGGGCGACTCCAAGGGCCGCGTGATGACATTCCCCATACCCACGATCAACCTCACGCCCGATTTCGACTGGAACAACCCGAACCTCGAAGGTCTGTGGGAAATGACCGGCCGTTACGGCATTCCCTATTTCTCGAACTTTATAAACTCCGACATGAAACCGGAGGACGCGCGCTCCATGTGCTGCCGCCTGCGCATTGACAATACACAACTCGAACGGCGCGGCGGCGGCCTCTTCGGCGCGCATCCGCTCACCGGTTCCGTCGGCGTGGTGACGATCAACATGCCCCGCCTCGGTTATCTGGCCGGCCGCGATTGCCCGGCCGACCCCGGCGACGACGCCCCGCTGGCCGCGCGGGAAAAAACCTTCCGCGACCGGCTGTCGCATTTGATGGACATCGCCCGCGACAGCCTCGAAACAAAGCGCAAACTCCTCGAACGCCTGACGGAAGCCGGCCTGTATCCCTATACAAAACACTATTTGGAAAAACGCTTCGGCAGATATTGGGGCAATCACTTCAGCACCATCGGACTCGTCGGCATGAACGAAGCGTGCGCGAACATCGGCTACGGAAGCATCCTGACGCCGGACGGCCGCGAATTCGCGCTCCGCACGCTCGACTTCATGCGCGACCGCCTCATCGCCTACCAGAAGGAAACCGGCAATCATTATAATCTCGAAGCCACGCCCGCCGAAGGCACCAGCTACCGCCTCGCAAAAAAAGACAAACAACAATATCCCGACATCCTCGTCGCCAACGAGGAAGACCTGCTCTCGGGCGCGAAACCGTTTTATACAAACTCCAGCCACCTGCCCGTGCAGGCGACGGACGACCTCTTCGAGGCGCTCGACCATCAGGACGACCTGCAAACCCGCTACACCGGCGGCACCGTGCTGCATCTGTTTTTGGGCGAACGCATCGCCGACCCCGCCGTGGTCAAAACGCTCGTGCGCCGCATCGCGCAAAAATATCGCATGCCGTATTTCTCGCTCACGCCGACCTTCAGCGTGTGCCCGGAGCACGGCTACGTGGCCGGCGAGCACCCCGCCTGCCCGCACTGCGGCAAAGCCTCTGAAGTATATTCGCGCGTGGTCGGCTACCTGCGCCCCGTGCAGCAATGGAACGAAGGTAAGCAAGCCGAGTTCTCCCGCCGCCGCGTATATAAAACCCCCGCGCCGGTCGTTGCAAAAGTGGAAAAGCAGCAACACGAACCCGCTCAGACCGAATGAGTATTCCAAAACGGCAAAACCGGAACCAAACCAATCAATTACTGATGTTACGCGACCGGCAGGGTTTTGTAGGGCCTGACCTTGTGTCAGGCCGCGAATTACCTGTGTGGCCTCCCACGCGAACGCGGCCTGACACAAGGTCAGGCCCTACGCACCGCG
>JAISGL010000322.1 GCA_031263125.1 Opitutaceae bacterium
CCTCCTCGTCGCCGGCAAAGGCCACGAATCCTACCAGGAGTTCGCCGACACCGTGATCCCCTTCGACGACCGCCAGACCCTCCGTGAACTCATCGCCCTGAAAACACTCAAAACCTGAAGAAATTTTCGATTTTCGATTTCCGATTGGAAGCCACCGCGCGAAATCACAACCGGAGCGGCAGCTCCCAATCCAAAATCGAGAATCCAAAATCCAAAATTCCACAATGCCACTCTTCGCGCCCGCAACCCTCGCACATTTGACCTCCGGTCACTGGACCGTTGCGCCCGGGCGCGCATTCATGGGTTTCACGCAAGACACGCGCAACATCCGCCGCGGTGAAATCTTCATCACACTCCGCACCGCCAGACGCGACGGCCACGATTTTCTCCCCGACGCACTCGCCGCCGGAGCCGCCGCCGCCATCGTCTCCCGCCCGAACCCCGGCATCAAACTCCCCCAACTCGTCGTCGCCGATCCGCTCGCCGCCTTCCAAAAAATCGCCGCCAGGCACCGCCGTTTTTTCCAGGACGAAGGCGGCATCGTCATCGCCATCTCCGGCAGCTGCGGCAAAACCTCCACGAAAAACCTCCTCGCCGGCATCCTCTGCGCCGCGCACGGCCCCGACCGCGTCCTCGCCACCGAAGGCAACCTCAACAACCACATCGGCGTCCCGCTCACCCTCACCCGCATCGACGTCGGCCGGCACAAATACGCCGTCATCGAAGCCGGCATCAGCGCCCCCGGCGAAATGGAAACCCTCGCCGCCATGATCGCTCCCGACCACGCGATCATCACGCTCATCGCCGCCGCGCACACACAGGACCTCGGCGACCTCGAAGGCGTCGCCCGCGAAAAAGCCATTCTCCTCCGCCACGTCCGCAACGACGGCGCCCGCATCTTCCCCAAAAACTGCCTCGCCCACCCCGCTTTCAACGCTCTCCCCGCCTCCACCCCCGTGGACGCCCCCCCCCCTTCAGCCCTTCAGCCCTTCAGCCCTTCAGCCCTTTCTCCTTCCGCCGGCATGGCGCAAAACGCCGCGCTCGCCACCCATCTCGCCACGCGCCTCGGCGTATCCAAAACACAAATACAAACCGCCCTCGCCTCCTGGAAACCCGCCAAATGGCGCGGCGAACTCGTTCGCGACCCCGCCGGACGCCTCTTCTATCTCGACCTCTACAACGCCAACCCCGCCTCGATGGCCGATGCGCTCGACGCCTTCACCCGCATCGCCCCGCCGCACATGCCGCGCCTCTACATCATCGGCGGCATGGAGGAACTCGGCCCCGACTCGCCCCGCCACCATCGCGAACTGGGCGGAAAACTCGCCACGCTGCTCCGCGACCGCCCCGGTGACGAAGTCATCCTCATCGGCGCCCGCGCCCCCGACATCGCCGCCGGCATCCCCCTCGCCCGCCCCCGTATCGAAATATTGGATACAGCCGCCGGCGCCGCGCCCCGTATCACCTCCTTCCACGGAGCCATTTTTATGAAAGGCAGCCGCCGCTGCGCGCTCGAAACCGCGCTCCCCGCCGGCATGGAGGACACCCATTTATGAACACAAACACCACGACGTCCGGCAACCGCCACATTCACACCCGCGTCTACGATCCCGCCGCCGCGCTCAACAACATCATCGACAACCTCGGCAGCGCCACGCCGTGGGCGATGCTCGCGCTCTGCTCCATGTCAACCGAAACCGCCATGCGCCACGCCGCGCCGTCCGCGCGTCCCCCCATGCGCACGGTCGGCGACGCCCGCGCCGGCGCGCCACGCTCCGTCACATGCTGAGTGATCTGGCAAATTTTGAAAACCACTTCGGCCCGCTGCGCCTGTTGCGGTTTATCACATTCCGCGCCTTCGCCGGCGCGGGCACCGCCGCCATCATCGGTTTTATCCTCGGCCCCTGGCTCATCCACCGCCTCCGCGTCCTCAAGTTCGGCCAGCATTACGACGACGACCGCACGGGCGACCTCGCCGTGCGCTTCGACAAAAAAAACACGCCCACCATGGGCGGCCTCCTCATCTTCGCGTCGGTCTTTGCCAGCACCCTCCTCTGGGCGCGGCGCAACATCTGGATCACCGTCGCCCTGTTTGTCTATGCCGCGCTCACCGCGGTCGGCTTTCGCGACGACTATCTCAAAGTCGTCCGCAAAAGTCGCGACGGCATTTCCTCGCGCGAAAAAATGTTCTGGCAGACGGTCATCACCATCATCGCCCTCGGCGCGCTTTTGCTGCACCCGATGAGCGCCGCCAAAATCAGCCAGCTCTGGGCGCCCTTTCTCAAGGAACCCGTGTTCCTCTTCACCGGCATCGCCGGCGCGATCGCGCTCTTCGTGATGATGTTTTTCTGGATCGTCGGCTTCAGCAACGCCATCAACCTCACCGACGGCCTCGACGGCCTCGCGATGGGTTGCACCATCACCGTCGCGCTCGTCTACGGCATCATGGCCTACGCCGCCGGCAACGCGATCATCTCCGATTATCTCCTCATCAGCTTCGTCCCTGGCGCCTCCGAACTCACCATCGTATGCACCGCCCTCGTCGGCGCGGGACTCGCCTTTCTCTGGTTCAACTCGCACCCCGCCGAGGTTTTCATGGGCGACACCGGTTCGCTCGCGCTCGGCGGACTCATCGGCGTGATTGCGTTCATGGTGCAGCAACCCTTCACGCTCATCATCGTCGGCGGCGTGTTTGTCGCCGAAGCCTGCTCGGTCCTCATCCAGGTCGGCTGGTTCAAATTCACCCGTCGCAAGTACGGCGAAGGCCGCCGCGTCTTCCTCATGGCGCCCATCCACCACCATTTCCAAAAACGCGGCTGGCCCGAAACCAAAGTCGTCACCCGCTTCTGGATCATCTCCCTCATGGCCGCCCTCGCCGGCCTCGCCACGCTCAAACTACGCTGACACTACGCTCAAACTATGCTGAAAATTTCCATGCCACTCTCACCAAAATTTTCGATTTTCGATTCTCGATTTGGCAGACTGTCAGCCCTCGGCCTCGAAACGATTGGGCGCTACCGCGCCATTTCGCCATCCGGCGCGGCAGCGCCCAATCGAAAATCGAGAATCGAAAATCGAAAATAAGCTCCTCCGCCATGCCTCTCCAAATCCCGGACCACCTCGCCCCGCTCCTCGCCAAACCCGCCGCCAAACCCGCCGCCGTCCTCGGCGGCGGACGCAGCGGCGAAGCCACCCTCGCGCTCCTCGCAAAACTCGGCGCCAAAGGCGTGCTCTACGACGAAAAACTCAAGCACGCCAAACACGTCTTCACCGCCACGCAGGCGCGCGCCCACCCGCTCGTCATTTTCAGCCCCGGCTTCGCCGCCGGTCACAAATGGATCGCCGCCGCCCGCAAAGCCGGTTGCGAAACACTCGGCGAACTCGACTTCGCCGCCCTCTTCTGGCGCGGCAAAATCATCGCCATCACCGGCACCAACGGCAAAACCACCCTCACCGAATTTCTCACGCACGCCCTCCGCGACATCAAACGCGACACCACCGCCACCGGCAACGTCGGCTTCCCCTTCAGCGCGCTCGTCGCGCGCACCGACGGCGGCTCCGCCGATGACACCGCCGTCGTCGAAGTCAGCTCCTTCCAGTCGGAAACATTCAAGTATTTCCGCGCCGACTCCGCCCTCTGGATCAATTTCGCCGAGGACCACCTCGAACGCCACCAGCACATGCGCGACTACTTCGACGCCAAGTGGCGCCTCCTCGACCGCTCCCTCGGCGGCATCATCCTCACCGGCGGCTCCGTGCAACGCTACGCCGCCGAGTTCGGCCACGGCCTCCCGCCCGACGCCTGCGTCGCCACCGAGCACCAGCCCGCCGACATCCTCCTCGCCGGCACCGTTTTCGAGCACTACCCGCAACGCGAAAACTTCCTCCTCGCCGCCGCCTGGTGGCGCCACTCCGGCCTCCCCGAACAGGCGCTCTACGCCGCCGCGCAAACCTTTACGCTCGGACGCCATCGCCTCCAGCGCACCGCCGTCCACGAAGGCGTCAGCTACTGGAACGACTCCAAGGCCACCAATTTCCACGCCGTCGAAGCCGCCCTCACGCGCTTCCCCTCCCCCGTGATTCTTATCGCCGGCGGCAAATCCAAAGGCGGCGACACCCCCGGCTTCGTCCGCCGCATCGCCCCCCTCGTCAAGCACGCCCTCCTCATCGGCGACACCGCCGCCGAACTCGCCGCCGCCTGCCGCTCCTACAACGTCTCGCACACCGTCTGCGCCACCTTCGCCGACGCCGTGAAACTCGCCTCCAGGAATGCGCAACCCGGCGATCACGTATTGCTAAGCCCCGGCTTTGCCAGCTTTGATATGTTCAACAACTACGAGGACCGCGGAGACCAGTTTGAACAACTCGTGTCCAGGCTCGCCGCCGCGCCCGCCTCCAGACGCCAGTGACATCCATGCATCCAGCCAACGTATCCGTTTTCCAAATACAACAACAACAACCATCACGCCATCCGCTCCCATGAAAATCCTAAAAATGATCGGCCTCGTCGTCGCCGTGCACATCGTCGTCCTCACCTTCGGCTTCATCCTTCCCGGCTGCCAGTCCACCGCGCGCACCTCGCCCTCGTCCTCCGAAAGAACCACCGACTCAAACCTCTCGCGCATCGACGCCGCGCGCGCCGCCGGCGCTGTCGGCCAGCCCGCCGCCTACACGCCCGACTACACACCCGCGCCCGCGCGCGCCCCCGGCGGCGCCCCCGCCTACACGCCGCCCCCGCCCGGCCCCGTCTTCACCGGCGGCCCCGTCACCGATTTCAGCACGCCCGTCTCCGCGCCCGCCCGCCCGCAAAACGCCGCCGAGGCCCCCGCGCTCCCCGCCGCCGACGCCGCGCCGCCCGAGATGCTCACCTACACCGTCGCCACCGGTGACAGCCTGTGGAAAATTTCCAGGAAATTTAAGGTCAAATCCGCCGACATCCTCTCCGTTAACAATCTCTCCAACTCCTCGCTCCAGGTCGGCCAGAAACTCAAGATTCCCGCCAAAACCATTTCCTCCAGACCCGGCCTCACCGCGCAACCCGGCTCCATTGTCTACAAAGTGCAGGCCAACGACAGCCTCGGCATCATCGCCCGCCGCCACAACACCACCGTCGCGCAAATCCAGTCGCTCAACAAACTCAGCGGCGCCTCCATCCGCATCGGGCAGGAACTCCTCGTCCCCGTCATCGCCGACGCGCCCGACTCATCCGCGCCGCCGCCCGCCGCCGACGCGCCCGCGCCCCAAAGCGTCACCATCACGCACATCGTGAAACCCGGTGAAAATCTCGACGGCATCGCGCGCCACTACGGAACCACCGCAAAGGAAATCGGCATCGCCAACCACATCCCCGACCCGCGCCGCCTCCAGGCCGGAAAAAAACTCACCATCAACGCCCGGAAAAACGTCTCCGTCGACACGCCCTCGTCAACACCCGCCGCCACCCCGCCCGACGCCACCGGCGCCACGCAATCCACGCCGCCGCCAACGTCAACGCCGCCCCCTCCGCCGCCGTCCGCTGACACCTCCCCCGTCAATCCCATCTCGCCCGTGACCGACAGCCCCGTCGCGCCCGCCGCTGAAACGCCGCCCTACGACACCCCGCCCGTCAACACCCCGCTCGACCCCGTCACCTCGCCCGTCGGCATTCCGCAAAATTAAACACCCGCACCGCACCACACCGCACTACACCGCACACCGCACCGCACTCGCATCGCATCGCACCACACCGCACTGCACCCGCACACGCACCCGCACCCGCACCACACCGCGCCGCGCACATGGCCCGCTCCGACTATTACGATTCACCGCACGAAACCAAACCCAAGGCGATCACGCCGGTCACGGTTATCATTGCGTGCGCCCTTCTCCTCCTGGTGATCGGCGTCCCGATCGTCTATAGCGCCAGCTCCGCGTCCAAACACGGCGCCGCCACCTTCGTCACCAAGCAACTCATCGGCGTCGGCCTCGGCGTCATGTGCGCGTTCGTTGTCAGCCGCTTCAATCTCGAATACCTCCGCAAATACGCCGTCCCGCTCCTCGTCATCGCCGTCATCCTGCTCGTCCTGACGCTCGTCCCCGGCGTCGGCATTTATCGCAACGGCAGCCGCCGCTGGCTCGGCACCGGCGCGCTCGCGTTCCAAACATCCGAGCTTGCCAAAATCGCCCTCACCTTCTGCCTCGCGCACTACCTTGCGATCAACCAGACCCACATCGGCAGGACGGTCCGCGGCTACGGCATCCCGCTCCTCATGATCGCCGCCGTGTCGCTGCCCATCTCGCAGCAAAAAGACATCGGCACCGCCGCGCTCATCTTCGGCGTCGGCATCGCGATCCTGTTTCTTGCCGGGGCAAAATTCTTCAGGCACATCATCCCCACGCTCCTCGCCGGCGCCGCCTTCGTGGCCTTCCTCGTCGTCTCCTCGCCCAACCGCCTCGCGCGCTTCCAGGCATGGATGAATCACGAAACGAGCATCCTCGACGGCGGCTGGCAACTCGAGCAAGCCCTCTCCGCCTTCGCCGTCGGCGGCATCAACGGCGCCGGACTCGGCCAGGGCCGCCAGCAACTCAGCTTCCTCCCGGAGGCGCACACCGACTTCATCTGCGCCGTCATCGGCGAGGAACTCGGACTCTGCGGCACGCTCGCCGTCGTCGCGCTCTTCCTGGTCATGTTCATTGCCGGACTCATCCACCTGCGCCGCGCGCCGAACATGTTCCAGTATCTCCTCACCGCCGGCGCGCTGCTCTTCCTCATCATGCCCGCGCTCGTCAATTTCTACGTCGTCACCGGCATGGGACCGACCAAAGGCATGTCGCTCCCCTTTGTCAGCTACGGCATGTCCAACCTCATCCTCGCCGGCGCGCTCATCGGAGTCTTCATCAACAATCGCCGCAACTGGCCGCGCCCCGCCTTCTCCAACCGCGAACGCCTCCTCAAGGAAGTCGTCCAAACCTGAGGAAATTTTCGATTCTCGATTCTCGATTTGGCAGACTGTCGGCCTTCGGCCTCGAAACGATTGCGCGCTGCCGCTCCGATTGTGAATGCGAAGATGGAGTGGCAGCTCCCAATCGAAAATTCCAAAATCCAACAACCAAATTCCAAAAAGACACCGGCGCCGACATGCCGCCAACTTCAACTTAAACTCTCAACTTAAACTGACGGCGCAGCCGTCCTCCGGCGCGGCAGCGCCCAATCCAAAATCCAGAATCCAAAATCCAAAATAACAAAAATCCCGCCCGCCACCACCTTCTCAACCTTCCCAGTGTCCGCAAACCCACCAACACCAACACCATCACCACCGAAAACCTTCCTCGTCGCCTGCGGCGGCACCGGCGGGCACCTCGCCCCCGGCATCGCGCTCGCCGAAGGACTCCTCGCGCGCGGACACAAGGTGATCCTCCTCATCAGCAGCAAAAAAGTCGATTCGCGCCTCGCCGAAAAATATCCGCACCTCACCTTCCTCCGCGTCCCGTGCGCGCCGCTCTCGAAAAATCCCCTCCGCCTCGCCGCCTTCCTTTTCCGCCAGCTCCACGGCTTCCTCTTCAGCGTCAACCTCGTCCGCAAAACAAAACCCGGCGGCATCGTCGGCTTCGGCGGCTTCACCACCGCGGGCATCATCCTCGCCGGCGCGCTCTTCCGCGTCCCCATCGCGCTCCACGAAGCCAACCGCGTCCCCGGTCGCGCCATCCGCGTTCTCCGCCCCCTCGCCACCCGCATCTTTCTGCCCCCCGGCGTCACCCTCCCCGACTCCGCCGCGCGCGCGCGCCAGCGCCCCATGGGCCTCCCCGTCCGCAAGGAAATCCAGCGCGAACCCCGCGACGCCGCCCGTGCCGCCTTCGGCCTTTCGCACGACCGCAACGTCCTCGTCATCCTCGGCGGCTCGCAAGGCGCCTCCTCCATCAACGCCTGGGTCCGCGACAACCTCCGCGCCCTCGCCCGCGAAGGCATCCAGGTCTATTGCGTCACCGGCCTCGGCAAAGGCGGCGACGAAACCATCACCAACCCCGACGCCCGCGGCCGCCCCGTCAAAAGCATCTTCTCCCCCTTCTGCGACCGCATGGCCACGCTCATGTCCGCCGCCGACCTCGCCGTCTCGCGCGCCGGCGCCGGCACCATCGCCGAACTCATCCGCTGCGTCACCCCCGCCATCCTCATCCCCTACCCGCAGGCCGCCGACGACCACCAGCGCGCCAACGCCCTCTTCTTCGAGCAGCAAGGCGGCGGCATCGTCATCGATCAGACGCGCCTCGACACCCTCACCCGCGAAATCCGCGACACCATATTCAACGACTGGCTCATGCGCAAATTCCGCGAAAACCTCACCCGCATGGACCGCGCCAACTCGCTCGACATCCTCCTCGACGACCTCGAAAACATCGCCACCCCGCGCGCCAAAACCAAACCTCCCGCCCCGCCCACGCCCGCATGACCGACCCGCGCGCCCAGCCACCCGCCCTCTTCGGACGCCCCGTCCGCGCCATCCACTGCGTCGGCATTGGCGGCATGGGCCTCGGCCCGCTTGCCATCTACCTTGCCCGCCTCGGCTACACCGTCACCGGCGAAGACGACGCCCTGACCGCCCCCATGCGCGCCCACCTAGACCACGCCGGAATCGGGATATTTTCGATTTTCGATTCTCGATTTTCGATTGGAAACGGCCCCGCGGAACCGAATGCAAGCCCGGAGCGGCAGCTCCCAATCCAAAATCCAAAATCCAAAATCCAAAATCCCCCGGACTTTCTCGTCGCCTCCACCGCCATCGCCGCCACCCACCCCGCCGCCATCGCGGCCAAACACCACGGCATACCCCTCGTCCGCCGCGGCGAACTCCTGGCCGAAATTGTCCGCCACAAAAAACTCGCCGCCATCTGCGGCTCGCACGGCAAGACTACGACAACCGCGATGCTCGTCACCGCCCTGCGCCGCGCCGGTTTCTCGGCGGGCTACATCCTCGGCGGCCTCTTCAACGACACCGATCTCCCCCCCGCCGACACCGGCGCGACCGACTGGGTCGTCGCCGAAATCGACGAAAGCGACGGCACCATCGAAAACTTCTCCCCCGAAATCACCATCGCCACCAACCTCGACTGGGATCACCCCGACCACTACCGCACCCGTGCCGACATCGAAGCCGCCTTCGCCGCCCTCTTTGCCCGCACCAAACGCGCCATCCTCAGCAGCACAGGCTTCCAGCCCGTATTCCCCGTAGCGCGGGCTTCCAGCCCGTGTTCCGACGTAGCGCGGGCTTCCAGCCCGTGTTCTGACGTAGCGCGGGCTTCCAGCCCGCGTGACGGCGCGTCAGCGCCGCCCAAATCCCCCACTCACTACCTCTTCGCCAACACCGCCGCCAGCACCACCGCCGCCAGCACCACCACCACCACCACCACCACCACCACCACCGCCAACACCACCGCCAACGCCGCCTTCCCCTACCAAATCACCCACACCAACACCCACACCCACGCCCACACCCCCGCCCACGCCCCCGCCCACACCGTCGCCGCCCCCGCCCACGCCACCGCCACCGCCGACACCCAAACCCTCGCCCTCGCCGGCCAATTCCCCATCGCCACCGCAAACATCCGCGCCCTCGGTGACTTCAACGCCGCCAACGCCGCCGCCGCCCTTGCCGCCGCGCACCTCATGGGAGCGACGCTCACCCCCGACCTCCTCGCCGCCTACCCCGGCGTGCGCCGCCGCCAGTCAATCCTCCTCGCCACCGACACGCTCACCGTCGTCGAAGACTACGCCCACCACCCCGCCGAAATCCGCGCCCTCCTCACCAGCCTCCGCAGCCGCATCCACCCGCCATCCCAAATCCCAAACCCCAAATCCGAAACCCCCGCGCCGCCTCCGCCCCCCGCGCCGCCTCCGCCTCCCGCGCCATCCCCGCCGCGCCTCCTCGCCGTCTTCCAACCGCACCGCTACTCGCGCACCGCCCAATTCAAAACCGATTTCGCCAGCGCCCTCTCCCTCGCCGACCGCTCCTACCTCATCGACGTCTACCCTGCCGGCGAATCCCCCGTCCCCGGCGGCGGCACCGCCGACCTCTACGCCACGCTCCGCGCCGCCCACCCGGAGCACCCCGTCACCTATCGCGCCGAAAAAACAGACGCCACGCTCACAACCCTCGCCCGCGACGTCCGCCCCGGCGACTGGGTTGTCTTCGTGGGCGCTGGCGACATCGACCGCTCCGCCCGCGCCTGGCTCACCCTCGCCACCGAATACGAAAAAGCCGCCAGCCACTGGAACACGCTCGGCGTCGCCCTTCGCGGCACGCTCTCCCCCGCCTCGAAAGTCCGCATCGAGGAACCCCTCGCGCCCAAGACCACCATGCGCGTCGGCGGCGCCGCCCGCCTCTACGCCGAACCCGCCCACGAACGCGACCTCGCCCTCCTCCTCGATTTCGCCCGCGCCCGCGCCCTCCCGCTCCTCCCCCTCGGACGCGGCTCCAACCTCATCGTCCCCGACGAAGGCGTCGACGCCCTCGTCGTCTCCCTCGCGCACCCGCACTGGCAACACTTCGAAATCCTCCCCCACCCCGAAAACGCCACCCCCCATCCTCCCACTCCGTCTCCGCCTCACCCCCAACACCACCCCCACCCACTCCCCCTTCTCACCTGCGGCGCCGGCCTCCGTCTCAAAAACCTCTGCGGTCTCGCCGCCGCCGCCGGACTTGCCGGCTTTGAATTCCTCGAAGGCATCCCCGGCAACCTCGGAGGCGCGCTCCGCACCAACGCAGGCGCGATGGGCGGTGAAATCTTCAACATCGTTGACGAAGTCCGCCTCATGACGCACACCGGTGAAATCCGCACCCTCCGCCCCTCCGACATGGGCGTTGCCTACCGCCGCTGCGCCGCCCTCGCCGCCCCCGGCGCCATCGCCCTCGCCGCCACGCTTCGCCCCGCGAGCGCCGACTCCCAACCCGCCATCACCGCCCGCATGGACGACTGCCGCGCCCGCCGCCAATCCACCCAGCCCCGCGAACCCAGCGCCGGCTGCATCTTCAAAAACCCGCCCAACGCCGCCGCCGGACGCCTCATCGACACCGCCGGCCTCAAAGGCACCCGCATCGGCGGAGCCGAAGTCTCCGCCCTCCACGCCAATTTCATCATCAACCGCGGCAACGCCACCGCGACGGACATCATCCAGCTCATCCGCCACATCCGCGCCACCGTCCTCAAAAAACACGCCATCCCCCTCACCCCCGAAGTCCTGCTCTACGGCGCCAACTGGGAGGACTGCCTGTGAAACAATTTTTGATTCTCGATTTGGCAGACTGTCGGCCTTCGGCCTCAAAACGATTGGGAGCTACCGCTCCATTTCGTCATTCGGCGCGGCAGCGCCCAATCGAAAATCGAGAATCGAAAATCGAAAATTCCACCACCTTCCGCATCCTATGACCGCTCCCGCCCACCAACCCG
>JAISGL010000363.1 GCA_031263125.1 Opitutaceae bacterium
CCTCTGGCATCCCTCCGGGATGCTGTTTTCCCACAAACCAATAACCGGTGGTGTCGCTCGCCAAGCCTCGCTCAACCACCGGCTAAGTTCTGGCAAGCCTCCGGCTTGCCCCGGCGGTAGCGCCCTGCCAAAATCCTGCCAGTCGCGTAACATCAGTTATGAATATATTGGTAATTCGAAGCGAATTATCACGCGTTATGGGATACTAGGACACCGGTTTTATTTGCGGCGTCTGGCGGCTTTTTTCGACGGTTTGGCTCCCTTGGCATGTCTTACCGCGGCGCCGATGAACGCTGCGAAGAGCGGATGCGGATGGTTCGGTTTTGATTGAAACTCGGGATGAAATTGCACGGCGAGGAACCACGGGTGGTCTTTGATCTCGACGATTTCGACAAGATTGCGACGGGGGTTGATGCCACTGACAAGCATGCCGCCGCGTTGAAGCTGCCCGACGTAGGCGTTGTTGACCTCGAAGCGGTGGCGGTGGCGTTCGCGGATGTTCAATTGCTTGTAGGCTTTGGCGGCGAGCGTGCCCGGCGTGATGGCGCATTCGTAGCTGCCGAGGCGCATGGTGGCGCCTTTGTCGGTGATCTTTTTCTGCTCCTCCATCATGTTGATGACGGGCCTGGCCGTTTCGGGATCGAACTCGACGCTGTTGGCATCCTTGAGTCTGAGGACGTTGCGGGCAAATTCGATGACTGCGATTTGAAGCCCGAGGCAGAGGCCGTAGTAGGGAATCTTGTTTTCGCGGGCGTAGCGGGCGGCGGCGATTTTGCCTTCCGTGCCGCGGTCGCCGAAACCGCCGGGGACGAGGATGCCGTCGAGATTTTTCAGCCGCCTGAGACCTTCCTTTTTTTCCAGGTCCTCCGCGTCGATGCGCACGATGTTGACTTTGCAGTTGTTGGCAATGCCGCCGTGGGTGATGGACTCGTAGACTGATTTGTAGGCGTCCTGAAGCTCGATGTATTTGCCGACGACGCCGATGGTCACTTCGTTGGCGGGGTTTTTGATGCGGCGGACGATTTCGTGCCAGATGTTTTTTTCGGCGCGGGGATGGGTCTTGCCGAGGCCGAAGAGGTCGATCACGAGGTCGTCGAGACCTTCCTTTTGGAGCGCGAGCGGCAGTTCGTAGATCGAGGAAACGTCGGCGGCCTGGACGACGGCTTTCACGGGAACGTTGCAAAAGAGGGAGATTTTGGCGCGGAGGTCGGCGTCGAGCGGATGTTCGCAACGGCAGGCAATGATGTGGGGCTGAATGCCGATTTCGCGGAGCTTGGCGACGGATTGCTGGGTCGGCTTGGTCTTGAGTTCGCCGGCGGCCTGAAGGAAGGGGACGAGGGTGACGTGGATGAAAATGCAATCGTTGCGGCCGACTTCGAGGGCGAACTGGCGGAGCGCCTCGACGAAGGGGAGACCCTCAATGTCGCCGGTGGTGCCGCCGATTTCGGTGATGAGCACGTCGACGTCTTTTCCCGATTGGTAGATGCGCTCCTTGATTTCGTTGGTGACGTGCGGGATGACCTGGACGGTGTTGCCGAGGTAGGCGCCGCGGCGTTCCTTCTGGATGACGCTTTCGTAAATCTGGCCGGAACTCATGCTGTTGAGGCGGGAGAGTTTTCCGCTGGTGAAGCGTTCGTAGTGGCCGAGGTCGAGGTCGGTTTCGGCGCCGTCCTCGAGCACGTAAACCTCACCGTGTTGGAACGGGCTCATGGTGCCGGGGTCGACGTTGAGGTAGGGGTCGAACTTTTGGATGCGGACCTTGAGGCCGCGGAGTTCGAGAAGCGCTCCGAGGGCAGCGGCCGTGAGACCTTTGCCCAGTGAAGATACAACACCACCGGTTACAAAAATGTATTTCATCGGGAAAGATAATGGATATGCGGGAGGCGGGACACGTTACAAGAACCAAAAAGGCAAGTGCCAAAAAGGTAACTGCGCGGGGCGTTTTTTTCGAGGTGCAAAACGAGGCAGGGCAAAACGAGGCAGGGAGTGCCGGAAAAAACCGCCAAAAAAAGTCCTTGCATCTGGACGCGAAACTTCGATTCTCACCTCTTCAATTTGGTAACGGGCTCGTAGCTCAGTTGGCAGAGCGCCTCAATGGCATTGAGGAGGTCGTCAGTTCGAATCTGATCGGGTCCACCAAATGAGATTCCCCGATGTATTTGATGGTTGGAGTGTATTCGATGGTTGAAGTGTGTGTGCGGTGATTGCCTGCCCGCCGGTATAATCCGCGTTCCCAAATCGGTTCACAAAATTCCCGCCTCCGTCACAAACGCATCGCGCCCCCACGCGTCGCGAATCAGCGCCTCCATCCCGCGCACGACTTCCGCGTCCGCCGCGCCTCCCGTCCCTTGGCGCAACAGCGCGAAACACGCGCTCCCGCTTCCGCTCATCGCCGCCGCCACGCCAAACTGCTCCCGCAGTTGTTGCAACAACACGGGCAGTGCCACGTATTTCTTAAACGCCGGAGGCTCCATGTTATTGAACAGCAAATCCTCCGCGCCTGCCGCGCCATCAATCCACGCCGCCAGTCGCGCCTCCGCATCCGCCGCCGGCAAATAACTTCCCGGCGCATGCGCCGCCAGCTGCCGGTAAGCCCAGGCTGTGCTCACGCTCACATTCGGCTTAAAAATCAAAAGCCGCCGTCCGCTCAACCGACGCACCGCGCCCGCCGGCAATCGCTCCACGCGCTCCCCCCTGCCTCGCATCACGACGGGTGCGCCCGCCAAAAACAACGCGCAATCCGACCCGACCGCCGCCGCAAGTTCCGCGAGCCGCGCCTCATCCGACGAATGCCCCGCCGCGCCGGCTTCATCGTTCAGCGCGCGCAACACCCACGCGGCATTGCTGCTCCCGCCTCCGAGACCGGCGCCCACCGGCGTCATTTTGTCCAAATGAAATCGCGACATGCCCCGCCACCCGCTGGCCGCGCGAAACGCCTCCGCCGCCTTCAAAATCAAATTCGATCCGTCCACCGGCACTGACGCGTCCGTGCATGTCATTTCAAACGCTCCTTCGGTATCCAAAAACTCAATACCGATCCGGTCGCCAAACGAAATGGGTGCGACCACTGACACCAAATCGTGAAACCCATCCGGCCTGCGTCCGGTGATGGCGAGGAACAGATTGATTTTGGCCGGGGAAAAAATGGTCGTTTTTTTCACGATGCACACATCACAGAACCCCGCTCCTGTTGCAACACCCTGAATAGTGCGCGGCTTTTTTATTAACTGATGTTACGCGACCGGCACGGGATTTCGTAGGGCCTGACCTTGTGTCAGGCCGCGAATTACCAGTGTGGCCTCCCACGCGTGCGCGGCCTGACACAAGGTCAGGCCCTACGAACGGACTTCGCGTTGCCCTCGCCCAATCGCGGGGTTCGGGTTTGGTTGGTGGCGGAAGAACCCAGCACGGCAAAGCCGCGCCGGGTAACATCAGTTAATAAAATGGAATTAACAGTGTATCACACCAAGGCATTTTCCATTTGATTTGTCGCACCCCGGCATCCCGAAGTGGCGCCCGACCCATCGTCGATGAGTAACGAAGCCAGGCAGCCATTATACACGATACACGATGCAAACCTGATTGGTTAACGCTTTAGCAAACGTGCCCTTGTTGAATTTTGATAATAATGATTTCCAAATGCGCGTCGCAATTCCACTGCAACAAAATCCACATTATTATTAACCTCCAACCTACCTCGGTTTATGCAATACAGACTTATGCCTAGGGCCATGCGCCTGCGCGTCGCGCTGTGCGGATTAACCGCCGCCGCCTCGCTTGTTTCATTCGGACAAACCACTCCTGCCATTGAAAATAACACCGACGACGACCTCGTCATTCTCTCGCCCTTCGAGGTGCGCGTGGACAAGGATGTCGGCTACACCGCGGCCAGCTCGCTCGCCGGCGGACGCACCGACATGCCGCTCAAGGACACGCCCGCCGCCATCTCCGTGATGACGCGTGAATTTATAGACGACCTCGCCGGCACGAGCTTTCGCGAACTCGCCGAATGGTCCGTTAATAGTATTCCCGAATACAATCGCAACGAGTCGCCGTTCGGCGATTATGCGATTCACCTCCGCGGCCTCGGCGCGAGCTATCCCAGTCGCAACTACTTTCTCTGGTATGTCGATGGCGATGGCTTCAACACCGAGCGTTTCGAGATGGCGCGCGGCCCCAACGGCGTGCTTTTCGGCGATGGCAACATCGGCGGCATCGCCACCACGTGGACGAAACGCGCCCGGCTTGACAGGCCGTTTGTCAACGTGTCCGCGCGAGTGGACACCTATGGCGGCTACCGCGCCTCCCTCGATGTGAACCAGCCCGTTTCCAAAACTTTCGGCCTGCGTCTGAACGCGCTGTATGATCATGTGATGAGCTGGCGCGACCGCTCCGACAACGACCGCACGGGCCTGCACCTCGCCGGCACCTGGCAGATTAGCGACAAGACCGCCCTCCGCTTTGAGGGCGAGACCGGCAGGCGCGTCACCAAAGTATATCCGACCAACTACGGCGACCACGCTTCCCTTTGGGATGGCGTGACCACCTACGACGGCATCACCGCCATTGCAAATCCCGACGCCGCCGGCTTGCAACTGATCGGCTCAAACCGCTGGGTTTATATTCCCGCCGTCCCGCAGGCCGGTTATGCCAATTGGAACACGCGCTATGCCACCAAGGGCACGCAACTGCCTCTCACACCCGACGGACGCTCCGATTTTGCAAACTTTCCCCGGCTGCCCAGCCGCGAGTTCAACTTGCAACCACCCGACGCCACCGTCTCGCTGGATTATTATGCGGCCACCATCTCCCTGGAGCATCGTTTCACCAATAATCTTTTTGTACAAATTGCCTATAATCGCACCAATAGTGACCGCCGTTCTCACTACAGTGAGGTGTTTTTCCAAAATTACCAGATTGACGTGAACGAGACGATACCCACCCCCAACGGCACCGACATCCCCAACCCGAAGCTCGGCGTCCCGTTTTCCGATGCGGCCCGCCAGACCCAGGGGCAGGCCAACACGGTGGACGATGCCCGCGCCCTTCTCACCTACGCCGTGCAAACCAACTGGCTTGACCAGCGGCTCAGCGCCATCATTGGCACCCGGCGCGACGTGTTCGGCATGGAGCAGGAACGCCTTATGCAAACCGGTGGGACGGGTTACGACCCAGGCAATATCATCGGCGGCAGCGCCAATACTTTTTATGAACGCCGTTATTGGGACGAGCCGGGCAAATACAACCTCGGAGACATCCCCTTTATTCCGGGCAGGACCTTCGAGTATCTCCGTTATTATGGCAACCAGCAGAGAAAATACACCGATTATTATCAAGTCGCCTCCATGAGCCAGTTTTTCGACAAGCGCCTGACCGTGCAACTGGGCATCCGCTATGACGATTATCATCAGGAACAGCAAGTGACCGGCCAGCCCGCCGGCAACCGGTGGCCCACTGTTTATGGCGGAAATCAATACGAGCCGGGAAAACCGGCGGTATTCGTCCCCGGCAGCGTTACCATCACCGATGTTTCCACCACCAGCAAAAATGCCGGGGCTGTATATTTCCTCACTGAGTGGCTCGGGGTTTATGCAAATTATGCCGAGTCGTTCTCCACGCCCGGCGCGGGCGAAACCCTTTGGGACGGACGTTTCCCGGACATCTCCCGCAGCAAAGGCATGGACATCGGCATCAAGCTGGAGTTGATGCGGGGCAAAATCTCCGGCTCCATCAATTATTATGACACCAAGCAGACGGATCGTCTGGATTTCCGTCCCGCCAATAATCATCAGGGAGACATCAACACCATCTGGACCGAGCTGGGCAAAGCCGAGCGCGCCGTGGTGTTTCGCGACACCCAGAGTTATGCTGGCAAAGGTTGGGAGGCGGAGATCACCGCCAACCCGAACAAAAACTGGACCATCATGTTCAACTGGGCGCTGCCCGAGACCGAGGCGGACGACATCCACCCCGGCCTGCGGGCTTATTACAATCAGAATATTGACGAATGGCAGACCGGCATCGCCGCCGACCCCGCGAACCTCGGCTGGCTCCAGACAAATATAAACAATATCAAGGCCACCCTCGACGGCGCCAAACCCGGCGTCACGCTCAACCATACCTATAAATACACCGGCAATATTTACGCCACCTACACCATCCGCGACGGCGTCCTCAAGAACCTCGCCTTCGGCGCGGGCGCCAATTTCCGCGGCAAAAACAAAATCGGCAACACGCAGGCATCGGCCTTCGAGTATATATATGCCGAATCATACATGGTGGCGAGCGCGCATGTCTCCTACAAAATGCCCCTTGGCAGCAAGGTTTCGGGCCGCTTCCAGATCAACGTCGCCAACCTGTTCGACAATGACAAGATCATCCACGCCGGCACATCGGATTACGGCGGGCAGCGCTACCTCGGCGCGTTCCGTTATATAGACCCGCGCCGGATCACCCTCACAGCGACATTTGATTTCTAAACCGCACGCTCGCGCATAACCAAACAAAACAGGCGTGCCTCTTTCATTGGGGCGTGCCTGTTTTTGTCAGGCAATGGAGGCATTCAAAGGACGCTTGCGTACGAAGCGGCATCTGCCAGTCGCCGTTCCCTCTCATGCTGAACGATTCACCATGCCGCTCATTGCAATCGCATATTGCTGCGTGGAAAAATGCCCGCCGATGACACCCTCCGGGCGATTCGTTTTCCTTGCAACAAACCGCCAAAATCACACGACCATTTATCATGACAATTTTCAACAAAACCAAAACACCTTCGCGCCCCGCAAAAAACAACCGCGTCACCACCGTCACCGCCGCCGCCGTTGCTGCCACTGCTGTTGCCATCACTGCTGTTCCCTCGCCCGCATGGCGCACGCGTTTCAAAAAAATCCACGCCGCCCACACGCGTCTTCTCTCGCGGAAAAATCCCGTGGACCCCGGTTGGGACAACGGCGTATTCGAGCGTTTCACGCATCCGGCAATCACCGCGCAACACATCCCGCTGGAATGGCGCTACGATTTTAATCACACGACGAATCCATTTCTGATGGAACGCCTCGGCGTCAACTGCGCCTTCAACCCCGGCGCGTTTTTCTGGAAAGGAAAAGCGCACATGGTCGTTCGTGTTGAGGGCTGCGACCGCAAAAGTTTTTTCGCCATCGCCGAGAGTCCGAACGGCATCGACCGCTGGCGCTTTTGGGACGAACCCGTGGATTTGCCGGAGCTGGAACCCGAGACCAATGTTTACGACATGCGCGTAACTTTTCACGAGGACGGCTGGGCATATGGTGTGTTTTGCTCCGAGTCGCGCGACCCCGCGGCGGCCCCCGGCGATCTCTCGTCGGCGATCGCGCAAGCCGGCATCGTGCGCACCAGGGATTTTCGAAAATGGGAGCGCCTGCCCAACCTCCGCACGCCCGCCTCGCAGCAGCGCAACGTCGTGCTGCATCCTGAATTCGTCGGCGGACAATACGCATTTTATACAAGACCGATGGACGGTTTTATAGATGTCGGCTCGGGCGGCGGCATCGGCTGGACATTATGCAAGGACATCGCCGCCGGCGTGACCGGGCCGGAAACAATAATCGACACGCGCGCGTATCATACAATCAAGGAAACAAAAAACGGCCAGGGTCCCGCGCCGCTGAAAACCCCGGAGGGCTGGCTGCATCTTGCGCACGGCGTGCGCGCGTGCGCGTCGGGATTGCGCTACGTATTATATATGTTCATGACCGCGCCCGACGAACCCTCGCGAATCATCGCGCGCCCGGGCGGTTTTTTCCTCGCGCCGCACGGCGGCGAAGGCGCCGGCGATGTTTCAAATGTTGTCTTTTCCAACGGCTGGCTGCAGCTGCCGGACAAGGCCGGCACGGTGCTTGTATATTACGGCGGTTCCGACTCGCGCTGTTACGTCGCGCGGACAACCGTTGCAAAACTCATTGATTGGTGCCTGCGCACGCCCGAAGACGCGCTCACCACCCGTGGCTCGCTCGAACAACGCCTGGCGCTCATCCGGGCAAATCGCGCGCTTGCAAAACGCCGGGATTCCACCACTGTCGATTATACATTATACAAATGACCGCGCCAAAAAAACGCGGTCATTTATCATGCGCCCATGCCTATTGGAATCGTAACAGACATCCAGCGGTTTTCCCTGCACGACGGGCCGGGAATCAGGACGACTGTCTTTCTGAAAGGCTGCATGATGCGCTGCGTGTGGTGTCACAATCCGGAGACCATCGCACCCGGGCCGCAATTGCTGTTTTATCCAAACAAGTGCATCGGCTGCGGTGAGTGCCTCGCGGCTTGTCCGCAGGGGAATCACCATTTCGTACACATGGATGATACAAACCCGGCGGCGCCGGAATACGGTCACGCGACAAAGCATGCGTTCTCACGCGCCTCGTGTACGGTTCGCGGCGCATGCGTGAAACGTTGTCCGTCATCAGCCCTGCAAATGGCGGGGCGGCGCATGGAGATCGCCGATGTCATGGCGGAAGTGCTCGAGGACCGCATGTTTTATCGTGAAAATGGCGGCGTCACGCTATCAGGCGGCGAGCCGCTGATGCAGCCGGAGTTCGCGCTCGATATTTTGCGCGCCTGCAAACGCGAGGGCCTTCACACCGCCATCGAAACGACACTTTGTTATCCATGGTCGCGCATCAGGCCGCTGCTCGGCGAACTCGATTTGATCATGTTTGATATAAAACTGGCGGACGCAGAAAATCATCGTCGCCACACCGGGGTTTCAAACCGTCTGCTCTTCGAAAATCTCGATCACCTCAACCAGTGCGGCAGGCCGCTCATCGCCCGCACTCCGCTGATCGCGGGCATTAATGACAACGAAAATGAAATCATGCCCATCGCCCGCGCGCTCGGACGGCTGGACAACCTTTTGTATTATGAATTCCTGCCCTATCATCCGCTCGGGACGGGAAAATACGAGGCACTCGGATGCGCCACGCCGGCGTTTCATGCCCCGTCGCGACAAACCTTGCGCCAGCTCGCCGGCACAGTCCGCGCGCAGGCGCCTAATATAAAAATTCATATCAACGGAAAACCGGAGGAAAATTATGAAATACAGCACACAACTGGCCCGCTTGCGTGAGCGCAAACTGGCCCAAACCCGCGCGAAACTCGATCGCCTCGGCACTCAGGACGAAGACGATTACGGCAACATCCTGCCGCCGCCGGATTTTGCATGGCAACCGCCCAAAACAGACGGCGGCGGCACGTTCCAGGGCGCGCGCGCCTGGGCCGCGGTATTTCGCTCCCTGATGGAGCATCACCCGGTTTATATCGACGCGGATGATGCGCTGGCTGGACGCTGGATGTTTATGCTTTCCCGCATGCGCCCGCAATACCGGCTCGACCGCGCCCCGTTTCCCTTTGACTACTCGCATCTCGAAGACGAACAACGCCTGTATGATATAACGTCCGGCATCGGCGCCGATGCGCATTTTGCGCCTGATTATCACATCGGCCTGCAACTCGGCTGGGGAGGACTCAAACAAAAAGTGCGCGCGTCGCTGGAAAAGCACGCCGGTGACGCCGAGGCGGTTGAGTTGTTGGAAGCGGAAATCGAAATCATCGAAGGCGTGCAAAACTGGATTGAACGCACCGCCGCCGCGGGTGAGGAAATGGCGCGGATGGAAACTGATCCCACGCGCCGCGAAAACCTTGCGGCGATGGCCGCGATCAACCGGCGGCTCGTCGTACAGCCACCCTCAACCCTGTGCGAAGCCTGCCAGTGGCTGGCGTGGTTCAACATGGCATCGCGCACCTATAATCGCGATGGCGCGGGCGGCCAGCTTGATGAGCTGCTGCGCCCTTATTACGAGCACGATCTTGCCGAGGGCATGATTGATGACGATGATGCCCTGTATTATATCGCATGTCTGCTGCTGAATGATCCGCATTATTATCAAATTGGCGGCCCTGACAAAACGGGACGCGACCAGACAACGGCGATTTCGCATTTGATATTGGAAGCCGCGCATCTGCTCAAACTGAGCTGCAACATCACCATCCGCGTACACGACGGCCTGGACGAGAAATTATTCCGGCGCGGGATTGACATATTATTTTCCGACCAGCTCGGTTATCCGCGTTTTTCCGGCGACAAGGCGCTCGTCGCCGGTTTTATGAAAAATGGCTTCGATGCCGGACTGGCGCGCGAACGCATCGCGGTCGGTTGCAACTGGATGAGCCTGCCCGGACGCGAATACACACTGAACGACGTGGTGAAAATAAACATCGCGAAAGTATTCGAGGTGGCGTTTTGGGAAATGCTGGACAACGCGGACGCACACTCGGTGGAAAATCTGTTCAGCCTGTTTTCCACCCACCTGCGGCACGCCATTCATTGCACGGCGCGCGGGATTGATTTTCATCTGGCCCACCAATATAAAAACGAACCTGAGCTTTTGTTGAATCTGCTTTGTCACGGCCCCATCGAACGCGGACGCGACGCATCGCATGGCGGCGTGGATTTTTATAACATGTGCATCGACGGCGCGGGTCTCGCAACCGTGGCCGATTCGTTTGCCGCATTGGAGCAGCGCATCGAGGATGAAAGCCGCCTCGGCTGGCAGGCGCTGGCGGAAGCCTTGCGCAAAAACTTCGACACTCCCGATGGCGAAAAAATCCGCCTGCTTCTCTCCGGCTCGGATCGTTTCGGTCGCGGACTTTCCCGGGGTGACAAATGGGCCGCGCGGATCACGAATCTCTTTGCCGCCAGCGTGAAAGCCGAACCGGCACCCGTGGGGCGCAATCTCCTGCCTGGCTGGTTTTCCTGGGCCGACACCGTGCGTTTTGGAAAAACCGTCGGCGCCACGCCCAACGGACGGCGCGCCGGCGCGCCCATCTCGCATGGTGCGAATCCGCATCCCGGTTTCCGAAAAGACGGCGCGCTTACCGCCATCGTAAAAGCCGTCGCCGACGTGCAACCCGGCTATGGCAACACCGCTCCGCTGCAACTGGAAGTGGACCCCTGCTCCAGTCATTCGCCTGACGCAAAGATTATTGTTGGAAACCTGATCAAAACACATTTCGACCTTGGCGGCACATTGATAAACATAAATATTATCGACGCCGAAAAAATTCGTGATGCCCACAAGCACCCCGAAAAATATCCCGATTTGGTGGTGCGCGTGACAGGCTTCACCGCCTACTTTGCAAGCCTCTCAAAGGAATTCCGCCAACTCGTTGTGGACCGTATTATTCAAGAGCAGGTTTGTTAGTGTGTCTGGGGTGGTGCAGGCAGGAGCGGCAGGAAGTGGTGCAACCTGCAAGGCAAACGCATCTGATTTTTCAAAAAATAAAGGTTCTTCGACGTTTTTAATGCAAAGAGGCCGTGAGCGGATACGAGCGAACGTAGTAGTGAGAGTCACGGCAAATGATGCGGAAGAGTAATGCGAGTGATGCGAGTAAACGATGCGGGAGAGTCGCGAAGCGGTTCAATGTGTTCACGAGCGAAGCGAAGTTGCCTGCCATAACCGTGGGTGAGGAGCAACGCGATGCAACCCGCGGTTATTCATATTGAGTCGCTTCGGGACTCTCCCACCAGTAGCGATTACACATCCCTTCGATCCCGCTCCGGCCTGATTGCCACCTTTCACAATTGTATCTGTTACGGTAATGATGTTACGCGGAAGTTTGGACCTTAATCTTAAACTTTCATATTAAACTGCCGCGAAGCGGCTTCACGGCTCTCCCACATCGTTTGCCATAACTCCCACTATTTTGAATCGCACCCATTGGTATCAGGTTCAAAAAAAGCACAGGCGTTCCTGCCTGTGCTGCATTTTTCAAATCGTGCGCGCGCCGTTTATTTCTTTTCCGGAATGATTTTTTGAATCTCCGGAATCACCGCGTCGGCCCAGAGGTTGTAGCTATCGGCCGTGAGGTGCAGGAGGTCGGGCATCACGCTCTTTTCGATCACGCCCTCCTTCGTGAGAAACACGTTGCCGATGTCGGCGTAATAAACCTTTTTGCCGTCGGCGAATTTTTGGATGAGTTTGTTCGCGGCCTCGTTGTTCAGGCGGCTCTTGTTGCCGGCATCGGCGCCGCGCGGGAAGATCGCCAGCACGAGAATCTTCGCGTCCGGTTTGCGCTTCTGGATTTCGCCGATGCAAGCCTTCACGCCGGCGGCGATGTCAGCGGGCTTGTCCATGCGGTGGCCGGTGTTGTTGGTGCCGATCATCATGACGAAGAGCTTCGCGTCGGATTTGCCGTCGAGCAGTCCCCACTGCAAACGCCAGAGGAGATTTTCCGTGCGGTCGCCGCCGATGCCAAACGCCTTCGCCCCGAGCGGCGCGAGTTTCGCCGCCCACACGTCCTTGCCCTGGCGTTCCCACTGATGCGTGATCGAATCGCCGATGAACATGATGTCGAAGCCGCCGGCCTGGGCGCGCTTGACGAGTTCGGCGTGGCGTTCCCACCAGGAGACGCCGACCTCGCCGGTTCTCATGTTGATCTGCGGTTCCGGTTTGGTGGCCTCGCCTTTTTGGGCCTGCGCGACGGCAGGCAGCAACAACGCAAATGCAAGGGCAATGGACGTAATGTGTTTTTTCATGGGAAATAAAATTTTCATGGGAAACAAAACATGGATGTTGATCCCCGCATCACGCAAGCGCGATTCAATCATACGATGGGTGTAATTGAGGAAGATAGCTACGGCGAAGCCGTTGCCTGGTAAAACCCAAGGTTGGCGACAACGCCGCCTGCCTTGGGAAATCTGATAATAATCAGGCAACCCCAACGGGGTTGCCTGATAACATTGCCATAAATGGTTCTTCACGCGTGTTTCTTGCACCCCTGGCTGTTTGTGATTCAATCCTCGCATGAACTCATCCACTTCATCGCTGAAAATTGGAATGCTCTTGTTTGAAGGCTTCGAGTTGCTCGATGTGTTTGGACCGCTGGAAATGTTCAGCCTGCTGGAAGGGCGCCCGCGCTTGCTGATGTTCGCGGAAACACCGGGCGCCATCGCAAGCAGCGCGGGGCCGCAATGCGTGGCGGGGTCCCGTCTTTCGGACATTGATGAACTCGACGTGCTGCTCGTTCCCGGCGGCGCGGGCACGCGGCGCGAAGTGGGAAATGGCGCGCTGTCCGACGCGTTGCGCCGCGCAAACGGGAAGACGCGCTTCACCGCGAGCGTATGCACGGGCGCGGCGCTTCTGGCGCGCGCGGGTCTGCTCGACGGCAAACGCGCCACGACAAACAAACGCGCCCACGAATGGGTGCGCAGCCAGGGGCCGGCGGTGAATTGGGTGGCGGAGGCACGCTGGGTGGCGGATGGAAAATTTTTCACCTCGGGCGGAGTGAGCGCGGGCATCGACATGTCACTGGCGCTGATCGCACGATTGCGCGGGCGTGATACCGCCAACGCTGTTGCGCAACGCGCCGAGTATGAGTGGCATCACGATCCGTCGCGGGACCCGTTTGCGAAGATGAACAGGATCGCGTGATCGCGAAAGCATGCCAGCTCCGGTTTTTCCCGGCGCCGCCCCGGATCGGTCGCCAAGTTTCGGTCGCCAAGTTTATCTTTGATTATTCACGCGCATTCGCGTCCATTTGCCGTTTCAAGATGGCATTCTCCCTTTTCCAAAAATCGAAAAAACCCATCCTCGCACGCTGTCACGACGACCAAGTGACAAAAATGCGCCTGAAATACGCCCCCTATTACCACGCCATGCAGACGCAGCGCGGCGCCAACGTCACGCTCGGCGGACGCCCCGCGATCATGCTCGCGAGCAACGACTACCTCGGCCTCTCCTTCCACCCCAAGGTCATCGAAGCCGCCTGCGCCGCCCTGCGCAAATGGGGCGCCAGCTCCACCGGCGCCCGCATCTCCAACGGCTCGCGCGCCTACCACCTCGAGTTCGAGGAAAAACTCGCCGCCTTCCTCGGACGCGAAGCCTGCCACGTCCACGCCGCCGGCTACCTCTCCTGCGTCAGCGCCGTCGCCTCCTTCGCGCAAAAAGGCGACATCATCCTCGCCGACAAAAACAACCACTCCTGCCTCTGGGACGGCGCCCGCCTCTCGCACGCCCAAGTCGAACGTTTCTCGCACAACAACACCGCCGACCTCGCCGACCTCGCCGCATCGCTCCCCGCCGGCGCCCCCAAAATGTTCGTCGCCGAAGGCGTCTACTCGATGGAAGGCCACATCGCCGCGCTCCCTGCGCTCCTCGACATCGCCGACCGCTACAATTGCTTCAACGTCATCGACGACGCGCACGGCTTCGGCGTTCTCGGACGACAAGGCCGCGGCGCCGTTGACCACTTCAACCTCAACGACCGCGTCGACATCCTCTGCGGCAGCCTCTCCAAATCGCTGTCCAGCACGGGCGGTTTTGTCGCCGCCAGCCGCGACCTCATCGAATACCTCCGCACCCATTCCAAACAAACCATCTTCAGCGCCGCCCTCAGCCCCGCGCAAACCGCCGCCGCGCAGGCCGCGCTCGAAATCCTGCAAACCGAACCCGAACACCTCGAACGCCTCTGGCAAAACACCAGACGCCACCGCGACATCCTGCATTCGCTCAAACTCGACACCTGGGGCAGCGAGACGCCCGCCATTCCCATCGTGCTCGGCAGCAAGGAACGCGTCTATCGCTTCTGGCAGGCCCTCCTCGAAAAAGGCGTTTTCACGGTGATGTCCATCGCCCCCGCCGTCCCCCCCGGAAAAGACCTCATCCGCACCGCCATCTCCGCCCAGCACACCGACGAACAACTCGCCCAAATAGCCGACGCCATGGCCTACGCCGCTAAAAAACTTTAGCATGCCATAACGTGTCTTCTTTCAGATGGAACCACTGTAAAATTCATAGGCAGGATGGAAGAAATTTTTATGCGCCACGGCATATCATAAATCTGCCTCCATCGCCCGCGTGTCTATTTCCGTGCCACTGACCTTGAGAATTAATTTTTTTGCGTACGATTTCCCTATGACGCAACTCGTTCAAACCAACAATCCAATTGCCACAAAAAACACCAAAAAGGCGTTGTGTGCTTTCGGTTATAAACAGAGCGCCTATAGGCGCTGCGGTCTCCTTTCCTGCAAAATCATATTTTGCCGGAAACCGGTTCGCGGCGCTTATAAGCGCCCGGGAGACGTCATATGCGAGAAGGCTTTTTTTGTGTTTTTTGTGGCAATTGGATTGTTGGTTTGGGCCTGTTCCTTTGGTTACGGCTATGCCGCGCTGGGCTTCCGTGTCTGTTTCCATGAATGACTTGCCAGCAAATTTTAACGTGTTGTTATTCTTGTAATATGTATGCCTCCTGTGTGAATTTTAACATCCCCATCCCCATTCCCATTCGCTTTCTCCTGGCCGCCTTCATTGTGTCAATCGGTTTTGTCACCGCCGCGCCGTCAGCACCTGAGAATAATAAAAGCACTGCCGCCGCGACGACCTCGGATGAAATCTTCGAGCTTCCACAACTCACGGTTATCGGCGAGCGCATCCTTCCCGATCCCGAAACTTGGTGGACGTACTCGCGCCACGACAATTTTGAAATCCTCTCCGAACTGGGCGAACGCAAGACTCGCGACTTCGTCAAATATTTCGGCAAATATATAAATGTCATCACCTCAATCATGCCGGCCACGCGCCTGCGCACCCCCATCCCAATCAAAATCATCCTCTGCGACCGTGGCTCCACCTTTTCCAAATTCGGCGACATATGGACACGCCGCGCGCTCTCCTTTTTCGACGGAGAACAAGTTGTCTTCGTGCTGAACCTCTCGGTCGATAATCTGCAAATCTTTCCAGGGAGCAGGAGGCCGAATGATAAAACCGCCGGAAACTCCAGCCCCGACATTGGCGGCGTAATCGAGCCTGAAAACGACGCCTCTGATTTCGGCATCAATAATAATATCGATTCTGGCGAAATCGAAACGGGCGGCATCCAGTCTCTCTCCAATCTCGGACAAATCACCACGACCGCGGTGCAATTTGATCCTGTGAATGCCGCTCTCAAGGCCATTGAGGGCGAATACTTGCACGTATATTTCGCAAAGCTGGCCCAACCGCCGCTCGAATGGTTCATGGCCGCGATGATGCGCATGTTTGTTTCGATGGAGTCGTGGCGCAACAAGATCATGATCGGGGGCAGCGGCAGCAACTTCGCGTCATTCGCCGGCTTCGACTGGCTTGCGCGCGGCGCCATCGTTCCACTTCGGCAGGTCGTCGGCTCCGAGCCACTCGACAAACGCTTCACGCGCGGCCAATGGGGCACGGTCAGTTTTGCCTTCATGCATTACTGCCTGTACCGGCACAAGTCGAAATTACAGTCCGGTTTTCTCAAATTTCTCACGCTGTCGGGCAAGAGGCCGGTCGATGAATCCGTTTTCAAAAAATGTTTCGGCATGTCTTACAAGACAATGGAGAAGGAGCTTGTATACTATGCCAGATATACAAATTTCAAGCAGCAGGAATATACATTCAAGGACGACACGATGCCAAAAGACATCACCGTGCGCCCCGCCACGGAACCCGAAGTCGGGCGTATCAAAGGCGAGGCGTTTTTGCTCGCCGGCAAAAATATTCCCGCACAAATCGAACTCACCACGCCCTATTTCCATAAAAATACCGATTTGGAACTCCTCGGCTCGCTGGCCCTGTTCCTGCTCAAGGCGGAAAACTCCGATCGCGCCCGGCGCATCGCGGAACTCGCCTACAAAGGCGGCTGCAAACGCCCGCGCCTCTGCCTCGCGGTCGCGAATGAACGGCTTCAGTCCGCGATTAAAACCGCCCGGGAAAAAAACAAGGCCACCTCCGATGCGGACGACATGCGGATCGACAAAACGCAAATGGCATCGGTGCTTGCCGCGATTACAGATGCATTCGGCGGCAAACCGGTCGTGCCCGGGGTCTATGAATTGCTTGCCACGGCCTGGATGGTTTCCCCCGTGCCCCCGCAGCCGTCACACTTTGATCAGCTTCTCGAAGGCTGCCGCATTTTTCCCGACAATCCCGAACTGGCACATCGCACCGCAACCCTGCTGATTGAACACGGCCAGCCAGAGACAGCGCGCCGCCTGATCGAGAGATGGTCAGACAACCCCGAAAGCGACACCGCGCGGCAGCACGGACATCAAAAAGAGCGAAGAAAAATACATCCTAATTAACTTATAACAAACGATTTGATTACAAACACGAAAAAAATTTCGGATTTTTGGTTGACGAAAAGAGGTTCGTTCCCATTGTTCGCCTCATCATTTTTCATTTCTCCCGCATAGCGGGAGTTTTGGGGTAACTAAGAAAGCAAATGGCCGGTCGCTTAGGGGTAGGCGACCGGCCAACTTTTTTGTACCAACGCCGGTCTCCAAACCGGCTGGTCTGCGGATTGTGCGCGGCGGTTGTGCGCGGCTGGTTTGTGTGGTTTGCGAATGATGCGGCGCTTGGATTGTGCCGGTGCTGCGCGCCGTCGCGCCGCTCTGAAGATCGGCGTTCGGGTGCGATCAGAAATTCTGTCAGAGCTGCACGTGTGACAGGGAGGGGCGCTGGTGTGCGCTCATTCTTCAAATGTCGCAAAATCGGAGCAATTCCGGAGGGAAACCGCCCGGCTCCCGATTGATGCCGATTGACTGGACACTGGCGCAGGTTGCACTGGCGCAGGTTGCCAGACCGGGATTGCCGGACCTGCCCGTTCGTTGAGTGTGTCGTTGAGTGTGTTGTTGAGTCTGCCGTTGAGTCTGTTCACGCCGCGCCGGTTCGATTCAGCCGGATGCAAGCGAGCGCCGCCGTGGTGTGCGCAAAACCATGATTTCGTCCATGTCGCCACCGCCGACCACGCCACCGCCGGCCACGCCACTGCTGCTGTCCACGCCGCCCCAGTCGCAGACGGGCGGCAGGGCACGGGGTTCCTTGCGGCGTCGCAAGCCTGTCTTTCGTCGGAGGAGCGTGAGGTGTTTCGAGACAAAGGCCCTGCCGCCGAGTATGCCTGCACCGGTAAAATAGCGTATCTGGCATCTTAATGCAGTGGACAGTGGCAGTTTCCCCTTCGCGCGCACTGTTTCCTCAAAAAGATTTTCCGAAACGGCGGCTTTGCCAGCGCGTGGTTTGGCGCCGCTGCCGATAATCATGAGACGATAATATTCCTGCGCGTCCCGCCAGGTGCGCGCGTCATCCTCGCCGATGACATGTATGATTCCCGCCTGTGCGATTCTCCTGCCCGCGATAGCCTCGCTGTAACCGCAAAACCGGTAGTCCTTGGGATCGTCGGTGAGTCCGGCGCGAACGGGATTCAAGTCGATGTACGCGGCCACGGTGCGAACAGCGCGTCCTGCCGGCTGAACGAGCACGCTCTTGAAGCGCTCGGCCCAGAGCGTGCCGAAGCGGTTGTGCGTTTTGTTGAACCAGATGGTGAAGCGTTGTTTGAGCAACTTCATGAAAGCCGAGACATCATTCATGAGGGCAAGCTGCTGTTTGCGCCAGGCGTCGGCATCGGGGCCGCCAGTTTTGAGTTGTGCCTCGATAGTGGCAAGCGAAGCGCTCTGATACCGGGTTGGTTTTGGGTGAAGCAACCGATACCGGCGAAGCAATTCCGCATCGGCGACGGGCGCCTTTTTTGGCACCCGGACGAGCACATGGAAATGATTGTCCATGATGGCGTAAGTGTGGATGGTGACGCCGCAATAATCGGCGACCAGCCACATGTGACGGCGCAGCATTTCCTTGGCATCCCCGTCGAAAAGCCGTTCGCCGTTAACGGTGCGGGAGATGCAGTGGTAAACCGCATCTTCGCCATGAACTTTTATCCGTGCTCTTCTCATGTTACACGACACCTCACCACAAGTGCCGGCTCGCGTCAAGCATTCTTGTGACTGTCACCTTATTAATTCACAAAATTATCATAATCCGCACATGGGATTGAAGCCCTCAACCCGCTGGATGCTAAAAAAAACAAAAAAACGCTTCCCGTTTGGCGCCCGGCGCTTTTTGCTCCCTGTTTCCACATGGCAACAATGCGCCCGAAAGACACCCTCGAAACACTGCCCGACCCCGACGACATCCGGCTCCCCGCCGCCACCGACTGGCGCACCACCGACCAGGACGAAATCAACCGCCGCATCCTCCGCGCCCGCGAGGAAAAATTCGCCATCCGCAACCTCACCCCACGTTTCCCCGTTTTCTCCGACTTCGAGGTGCAATCGCAAAGCGGCATGACCTACACGGTCGAGCTTCACTCCGTCGCGCCCGGCCGGCGCGCAGTCCACTGCAACTGCGTCGATTTTCAGATCAACGGACTGGGCACCTGCAAACACGCCGAGGCCGTGCTCGCGCATCTCGCCGCCACGCG
>JAISGL010000364.1 GCA_031263125.1 Opitutaceae bacterium
CTTACGGCGACCTGTTTACCCCGAGGCAACTTGTGGCGCTGACGACATTTTCGGACTTGGTGACAGAAGCGCGCGAACGCATCCACAAGGATGCGCAACGCGCCAGCCTCCCCGACGACCCCAAACCCCTCGCCACCGGCGGCACCGGCCCCACCGCCTACGCCGAAGCCGTCAGTGTGTATCTGGGAATAGGCGTGAATCGCCTATGTGACAGAACCTCATCTCTGTGTAGTTGGGATGTAGGTTACACGAAAATAAGAAATACATTCGGACGCCAAGCGTTACCAATGGTTTGGGATTATTGTGAAGGAAATCCATTTTCTGAATCAACGGGTAATTTTGAGGATGCTGTAACTTGGATAGTAAAAGTAGTGAATGATTTGCCGTCGATTAAAATTGGACAAGCACGTCATGCCGATGCTCAAACACAGAACATTTCTAAAAACAGAGCTGTTTCATCCGATCCACCGTATTACGACAATATTGGTTACGCTGACCTCTCAGATTTTTTTTATGTATGGTTGCGCCGCACATTGCAGCCTGTTTTCCCAAACCTATTTTCAACTCTCTCAGTGCCGAAAACGGAAGAACTTGTTGCCACGCCTTACCGTCATGGGGGCAAAGAGGCAGCCGAGACCTTTTTCCTCAATGGCATGACCCAAGCGATGCACCGTTTGGCCGAACAAGCACATCCGGCATTTCCTGTCACAATTTATTACGCGTTTAAGCAATCGGAAAAGGAAGGAGCAGACGGCACATCCAGCACCGGATGGGAAACTTTTCTTGAAGCCGTTATAAAAGCAGGTTTCACCATCACTGGCACCTGGCCCATGCGCACCGAATTAAGTAATCGCATGATTGGCTCCGGCACCAACGCCCTCGCCTCCAGCATCGTCCTCGTCTGCCGTGCGCGTCCGGCGGACGCTTCGGTGGCCACGCGGCGCGAGTTTATCGCGACGATGCGCGCCGAATTGCCTGCCGCGTTGCGCGCCCTGCAAGGCGGCAACATCGCGCCCGTTGACCTCGCCCAAGCCGCCATCGGCCCCGGCATGGCGGTGTATTCGCGTTACGCCAGCGTCAGGGACGCCGAGGGCAAATCGCTTTCCGTGCGCGAGGCGCTCGTGCTCATCAACCAAATCCTCGACGAATCCCTCGCCGAGCAGGAAAGCGAGTTCGATTCCGACACCCGCTGGGCACTCGCATGGTTCGACCAGCAAGGCTTCGACGAAGGCCCCTACGGCACCGCCGAAACGCTCGCCACCGCCAAAAACACCAGCATCGCCGGCCTCGTCGAATCCGGCATGTTGCAAGCCAGGGCCGGCAAAGTCCGCCTCCTCAAACCGGAAGAACTCCCGAAGGACTGGAACCCCGCGACCGACACCCGCCTGACCGTGTGGGAAATGACGCACCACCTCGTGCGCCTCTACCACACCGAGTCCGCCGGCGAGCTGGCGACCGCCGCGCTCCTGCGCCAGCTCGGCGGCCAGGCCGACATCGCCCGCGACCTCGCCTACCGCCTCTTCTCGGTCTGCGAACGCCGCAAACGCAGCGCCGAGGCCCAAGGCTACAACGCCCTCGTCCAAGGCTGGCCCGACCTCGCCCAACTCGCCCGCTCCGCCCCACCCAAACCCGCCGCGCCGGCACAAGGGGAATTGCTGTGAGCGAAAAATTTACGCTCATTTTATTGCACAGGGCACAAACCTTCCGTTTCATTGCGCCCATTCTCCGATAGTCCATGTCACTCCTCGACCAATTCCAGACATACCATTATTCACTGTGCCTCCGGCTCAAGATGCGCGAAGAATTGGGTGATGCCTTTCAAGTGTTGTTTTCGCACATTATGCAAAAAACGTATCCGGGGGATTTTTCCGCAACGCGTCCTTGGGGCAACTTGGGAGACCGCAAGTGCGATGGCTGGCTGGCATCGGCCAAACGTAATTTTGCCTGTTATGCGCCACAAGAAGCCGGACTGGAAGCAACAAAGCAAAAGCTGCTTTCCGATTTTGAAGGAGCGTTGCCTTGCAAGGGCGATTTCTGGAAAGAATGGTTTTTCGTTCACAATAGTTACAACGGACGTCTGGCAACCGACCTCTTGATAGAAGTGGAACAACTGCGCAAAAAGTATCCCGACATTAATTTTGCCGTGTGGGGACCGCCAGAAATCTCGAAGTTGGCTTTGTCGCTTCCGCCGCATGAATTGGCTGCGTTGCTTGGGCCTGCGCCGACATCGCGTGAATTGACAGACCTTGGGCTGAAAGAAATCGACGACTTGCTGAAACACATCGAACAGAGTGAACCGGGAGAAGATGGCCTTCTCCCAACTCCAAAGGGTAAAATTGAGTTCAACCATTTTCCCTCTGATATTGAAGGTTTGCTGAAGCTGGGTTTTAGCAAGGCCAATGTAGTCAAAAAATATTTTGCCACCCACCCCGACCCTGAATACGGCGACCGTGTGGCCGCTCGTTTCCGTGCTGAATATACAAAAATGCAGGGGCAGGGAGATTCTTCGGATTTAATTTACGAACAATTGCTGCGTCTCATCACAGGCCCGGCAATGCCACCTTACAAATCTCTTGTGAGCGCGTATGTCGTGCTGGCATTTCTGTTTGAGCAGTGTGAGATTTTTGAACGGCCAACCGCCACCTTGCCGCAATGATTCTTCCAACCAAACGCATGGCAGTTGAAACCTCGCTCCTCGGAGTGGGCGCGGATGTGCTTGGCTTGTTGGGCCGTCCCAAAACCATTTCGCGTTTATGGGACGATGTGAAGTCATTGCGCGAAACCCGTTCGCCGGCATCGACGCCTGGCTATGACTGGTTCGTGCTGGCGCTCGACATGTTGTATGCGCTTGGCGCAATCGAATTTGATGACGGCGAAGTGAGAAAGGCCAAACCATGATACACCGCGTTTTCAGCACACTCCCGGGCTTCAAAACCCTGAATCTCAATCGGGGTCTGAACATCCTCGTTGCGGACAAGACCGACAAATCCACCGACAAACAGACCCGTAATCGCGCCGGCAAATCCAGTTTGGTCGAGCTGATCCACTTCGTTCTTGGTGCAAGTGCCAAGACGGGCAGTATCTTCAGGAACGAGGCAATTTCCGCCGCGTATTTTGGAATCAATTTCGACTTGGGAAGCCAGCGTGTCGAGGTTTCGCGCTCGGGAGACACCGGCAGCAAGGTCTTGATAAACGCGGACGACACCAAAGACTGGTCCGTGCAGCCAAAGGCCAGGCCGTCTCACGAAAACACGCTAGGCAATACGGATTGGAAAACGGTGCTTGGCGCAAAATGGTTTGGCCTCGATAAACTGGAAACGCAGGACGATGACAGATTCTCGCCGACGATGCGTTCGCTTTTCGGATACTTTGCACGAAGGGAAGGCTCAAAGGGATTTCTTGAACCGATGCGCCAGAACGAAGAGCAACGTGCATGGGACCAGCAGGTGGCGATTTCGTATCTGCTCGGGCTGGATTGGACAGTCGGGCAGCAGTTGGAAAAAGTGCGCAGTCAGGAAAATTCGCTCAAGGTTCTCAAGAAAACGGCAAAGCAGGGTGCGTTTGGAACTTTGCTTCCCAAAGCCGGCGAAATAAGGACGCAATTGCTCCTTGCCGAAAAGAAAGCGCGGGAATTACGAAATACACTTTCTACATTTGAGGTGCTGGCTGAATACAAAGAGCTGGAACAAGAAGCGAGCAACCTGACCATCACATTAAACGAACTGGCCGACAACAACACGGTGGACACGCAGTTGATGGCCACACTGAACGCCGCCATGCGCGAGGAAAAGCCGCCCGAAAATACAGCCGTGGACAAAGTATATGCCGAGGCAGGTGTGGCGTTGCCCGAGTCGATTCGCCGCAGGTTGGAAGATGTGCGCGCGTTTCATCACGCGATTGTCGCCAACCGCAAAAATTATCTCGAAAGCGAACTTTACGCTGCCGGGCAACGTATCAATCAGCGCAGGGAAGCGCAGCAAAAGCATGATGCGCGCCGGGGCGAAATCATGCGTTTGCTGCAAACCAAGGGCGCGCTCGAGCAGTTTCAGGAACTGCAAAAGGAATTGGCAAAAGCAGAGGCGGTTGTTGCATCCTTGAAGATGCGACTCGAAGCCGCTGAACAACTTGAAAGCAAGAGCGTGGATTTGGGTATTCGTCGCGGGCTGCTTGCGCAGCGTTTGCAGAGAAATGTGAGTGAACAATCCAAGCGTGTTGATGAAGCCGTGCTCGCGTTTGAAACAGTTTCCGAGGCTTTGTATGAAGATGCCGGCGCCTTGACGATTTCGCCAACTCCGCAAGGTCTTAAAATTGATATTACCATCCAAGGCCGGCGCAGCAAAGGCATTGGGCAAATGCAGATTTTCTGTTTCGACATGATGCTCATGCAAATCGCATCGCGCCGGAAAATGGGGCCGGGATTTGTCATTCACGACAGCCATTTATTCGACGGCGTTGACGAACGCCAGATAGGCAAGGCGCTGGAGATCGGCGCGAAACTGGCTGACGAATGCGGCTGGCAATATCTGGTGACGATGAATTCCGATACGCTGCCCAAAACCATTTCGTCTGATTATATCCTGCCCGTCCGCTTAACCGACGACAAAGAAGACGGCGGGCTGTTTGGCATTCGTTTTGGTTAATTTCATTTTTCATTTTTTGTATTCATGGCCATCTCCAACCACGACCGCCTCACAAAAGCCCTGCAACTCCTCACCGACGGGCTTGCGCCTTTCATCGAACGCGAACTCAAGAGCGTGCATCAGCAGGAGTGGTTCAAGGAAGTCTCGCGGACGCTCGCGCCGCAGCAGTTGAAACTTTTCGGCACCGCGATGAAACCGGAATGGGACGCGCAGATGGCCCTCGTCATCATGTGGGAATCGTGGAACACCGTTTTCAAAAAGACGCTCGGCCACGCGGAGCGTTCGCTCGTCTCCGAGCTTCGCGACACGCGCAACAGGTGGGCGCACCAGCGCACGTTTTCGACCGACGATGTTTACCGCGCCCTCGACAGCGCGCAGCGTTTGCTCAACGCCGTCTCCGCCGCCAGGGAAGCCGGGGAAATCGAGACCATCAAGCAGGAGCTTATGCGTCAGCGTTACGACGAGCAGGTGCGCAACGAAAAACGCAAGAGCACCGTCGCCGCCGTCGAAGGGCAGCTCTTCGCGGGGCTGAAACCGTGGCGCGAAGTCGTCACGCCGCACAAGGACGTGGCGTCGGGACGTTTCCAGCAGGCCGAGTTTGCCGCGGATTTGTGGCAGGTGGCGTTCGTCAGCGACGAGACCGTCGCCCAGGAATACAAGGACCCGGTCGAGTTTTTCCGCCGCACGTTTTTGACGCTGAGCCTCACGGATTTGCTGTCGGGCGCGTTGCGGCGGCTCACGGGGAAGGGCGGCGACCCGGTGGTGCAGTTGCAGACCAATTTCGGCGGCGGCAAAACGCACTCGATGCTCGCGCTTTATCATTTGTTTTCCGGCCTGAAGGCGGCGGAGATGCCGGGGTTGGAAACGGTTTTTGCGAAGTCCGGCATTCACGATTTGCCGCAAGTCAGGCGCGTGGTGCTGGTGGGCAACAAAATCTCGCCCGGCAATCCCGTCCAAAAAAATGACGGCACGCTCGTGCGCACGCTTTGGGGCGAACTCGCGTGGCAGCTCGGCGGGCGCGAAGCCTACGAGATGATTCGCGGCGACGACGAGAAGGCGACGAGTCCGGGTGACCGTTTGCGCGACCTGTTTAACAAATACGGCCCGTGCCTCATCCTCATCGACGAATGGGTGGCCTACGCGCGCCAGCTTCACGACCGCAACGACCTGCCCGGCGGCACGTTCGAGACACACTTCACATTTGCGCAAACCATCACCGAATGCGCCAAGACCGCGAAGCAAACGCTGCTTGTGATAAGCCTGCCGGCGTCGGAGGCCACCGGCAGCCCGCACACGCAGGGCGAGGACCTCGAAGTCGGCGGCGAACGCGGACGCGCCGCGCTCGACCGTCTGCACAACGCCATCGGCCGTGTCGAGTCGTCGTGGAAACCCGCGAGCGCCGAGGAGGGTTTCGAGATTGTGCGCCGCCGTTTGTTCGAGCCGATTGTCCAGACCGACAGGCACACGCAGCTCGAAAACACGGCGCGCGAATTTTTGAATCTCTACCACGCGCAGAAAAACGAGTTTCCGCGGGAATGCCCGGCCACGGCTTACGAAAACCGCATGCGTGCGTCGTATCCGATTCATCCGGAGATTTTCGACCGCCTCTACACCGACTGGTCAACGCAGCCCAGGTTTCAGCGCACGCGCGGCGTGTTGCGTCTCATGGCGACGGTCATTCACACGCTCTGGCAGCGCGACGACAAGAACCCGCTCATCCTGCCCGCGCACATTCCCATCGACGACCAGCGGGTGCAGTTCGAGCTGACGCGCTATCTGTCCGACAACTGGACGCCCATCATCGAAAAGGACGTGGACGGCCCCAACTCGCTTCCGCTTCGCCTCGACGGCGAAAAACCGAATCTCGGAAAATACTCCGCGTGCCGCCGCGTGGCCCGCACCGTTTACCTCGGCTCCGCGCCCATTGCCAAGGGCGCGAACAAAGGGCTGGAGGACCATCGCGTGAAACTCGGTTGCGTGCTGCCGGGTGAGTCCGCGGCGATTTACGGCGATGCGTTGCGACAACTCAGCCAGACCGCCACGTATCTTTACCACGACGGCGCGCGCTATTGGTATTCCACGCAACCGACGGTGACGAAACTCGCCGAAGACCGCGCCGGGCAGTTCAAAAACAAACCCGACGACGTGGCCGGGGAAATCAAGCTCCGCGTCCGCGCCGACGTGAAACAGCATCGCGGCGATTTCAGCCGCGTGCATGATTTTCCCGCGGGCCATGCCGACGTGCCCGACGACACCGACGCGCGGCTGGTTGTCCTCGGCATCGAGCAGCCGTGTACGAAGGAAGGAGGTGTCGCGCTGGCCGTTGCCAGGGAGTATTTCGACAAGCGTGGCAATTCTCCGCGCATCAATAAAAACACGCTCGCGTTTCTCGCCGCCGACAAGGCGCGCCTCGGCGACCTCGACACAGCCGCGCGCAAATATCTCGCGTGGCAATCCATCGTGGACGAAGCCGAGACGCTCAATCTCGACCCGCAGCAGAAAAAACAGGCGCTCACCCAGCGCGACAACAACGACAAGACGGTCACGGCGCGTTTGCCCGAAGTTTACCAATGGCTGATTGTGCCGCAGCAAATCAAGCCGACCGATCCGATTTCATGGCAGGTTGTCCGTGTGACCGGGCAGGATGCGCTGGCAGTGCGCGCGGGCAAGCGTCTCAGGAACGACGAAGCGCTCGTCACGAGACTCGCCGCCACGAGACTGCGTCAGGAAATGGACCGCATCCCGCTCTGGCGCGGTGATGGCGGGAAAAATGTTTCAATCAAACAACTCACCGAGGATTTCGCGCGCTACCTTTACCTGCCGCGATTGAAGGATGCCACCGTGCTCATCGACGCAATCCGCGACGGCCTGACGATGACGAGCTGGGATACGGACAGCTTTGCGTTTGCCGAAAGTTTTGACGAAAAAACAAAACGCTATGCCGGCCTCAAATATTGCGCGCCGGTGAATGTGTCGGACGACGGCCTGTTTGGCATTTTGGTCAGACCCGATGCAGCGCAGGCCCAAATCAACGCCGGGGCGAAAATGCCGGCCGCGTTGTCGGGTGCCACCGGTGCGACGGTTGGCGGCTCAACTTCGCCCGCGCCAGCCGGAAGCGGTGGCGCCGGGGCGTCCGGCGCCGGAGGAACATCGCCGGTGCCGCCACAGCCAGCCGTTATGAGGCGGTTCTACGGAGTCGTGAAACTCGACCCCACGCGCATGAACCGTGATGCCGGCGTGATTTCGCAGGAAGTCGTGCAGCACCTGGTGGCATTGCTCGGCGCGAATGTTGAAGTGCAGTTGGACGTGCAGGCCACCCTGCCCGAAGGCTTCAAACCGGAAACCATCCGCACGATACGCGAAAACTGCCAGACGCTGAAGTTCGGCCAGCACGAGTTCACGCAGGACTGAAGTGGCGTCGCAAAACAACACGCAAGGGTCTTGGGGATTCGGCTAAAATGATTTCCCAATCATAAAAACATGAAAAATAAAAAATCGCGGAATAAATCCATACGCGAACCGCTCGGACATGGTGACCATTGGCAGGCGATTTTCCCGCAATGGAATTCCCACCCGGAGAAAACGCAGCAGTTCATCACCAGGCTTTGCAAGGAAGCAACCCCGCGCGCAAAATTCCCCACGCCATGGCCGCGGCCCGAACTGGATTTTAATGTGATTATTCGTCTCGGTTATAAAGCGCCGCATTTTGAAACAGCCGTTCTTTTGACTACTATCCTGAGAAGTAACTCATTTTCGCGAGGATTTTATATGCGCCTGTCATGCGGCCATTTTGGAGACAACCCAATCCAAACCAATTCACCACGGAGGACACCGAGGACACGGAGTCAAAAGCATTTCTCCGTGCTCTCCGCGTATCTGTCATCGCTTGGCGCCTACACACCCAAGAAAGGCGACCTCGTGCAAGGTGTGGTATGGTTGCAAGGCAAACTGTACTAATAA
>JAISGL010000415.1 GCA_031263125.1 Opitutaceae bacterium
ATGTTTTGCTGAAAGCCAAAATCGCAAACCTGTACCAACTCGACAACACCCGCAACGACGGCTCGCCGCGCAACGACCTCAAACACGTTTCCATGCTCATCCCCATCTGTGCGCATTACACCCGTCACATGACAACGGCAGTGAAAAACGGCGTCGTCAGGGAACGCGACCTCATCAACACCCTCCACGGCATCCGCGCCATCATCCACTCCGCCCCCGCCGCCGAAGTCGCGCAAAGATACTCCCTCAATTTCTCGCAGGCGCTTCCGCCCGACCTCGACATGACCGGACTGCCCAAGCTCGCCAATTTCTACGCGAACCTCCAGCGGCAGCTCCGTCGCGACTGATCCAACCGCTCGCCGCGGCAAATGGAAACCTGCCGCGGCTGATCCGAAAACCCGCCGCGGCAAATCGCCATCCCCTCCCCCGCTTCAAAATTCACTCCGCTCACCCTACCCTTGCCGCTCACTCTGCCCTTGCCGCTCACCCCGCTCGCTCCGCTCCCCCCGCCCACTCGCCCCTCACTCCACCCTCGCCGGCAGCTTCAGGAAATCCGCCACCCACGCGTTCACGGCATCGGACGCCTCCGGCACCGCCGGGTGCCCCGCGATCAACGACAGCACCAGCGTCTTCGGCGCCTTGATCTGATTGTAAGCCGCAAACATCGACGTCGGCGGACACGTCTCGTCGTTGTAACCCCACGAATAAACCCCGGGCACCTTTATGCGCTTCGCAAAATTCACCGAATCGTAATACCCCGTCGTCGCGACCTTCTGCGGATTTTCCGCGTGGAAATTTTTGCCCGTCCTCCAATCCGGCCTGAACATGTGCGGCCACCCGCCCGCGCGACCATGCAAATACCCCGTCACGTCGCAATACGCCGGAAACTGCGCCGAACACCCCGTCACGCGCGCATCGAGCGCCGTCGTCACGAGCGTCAGCTGCCCGCCCTGCGAACCGCCCATCACCACGAGGTCCTTCCCATTCCAGTTTGGCAGCGACGTGAGAAAATCATTTGAACGCACGCAACTCAAATACACGCGCCGGTAGTAATACGCATCCTTGTTGTCCAGATTGTACAAATGATAACCATTGAGCGTGCTGCTGCGCATCTGGTCGTAAAGCTCCGCCGGCAGATTCACCGGAATGCCGTGGATGCCGACGGTGAGCGTGATCGCGCCGCGCTCCGCCATGCGCGTGTCCACCGGCACATACGGCCTCACGCCCGCGCCCGGCACCCGCAAAACCGCCGGATATTTCCCCTCCGCCCTCGGCTCGCACAAAATCCCGTAAAACCGGCTCACGTATTGCCCGCCCGCCGAACCCACCGTGCGGAAACTCACATGATAAACATTCACGCCCGCCGTGCAGTATTCCGGCAAAAGCGTCCTCTTCGCATCCAGCGGAATCCTCGCGAGCCGTGCCTTCCCCTCATCCCAAAACGCATCAAAATCCTCCGGCTCCAGCTGCGTCGGCTGGATCTTTTCCGGCTCGAATCCCGCCGTCGCCAGCCCGCGGTAGTTTTTCCCGCCCACGCTCGCCGTCACCACGCAACGCAAAAACCCCGGCGCCTGCAACGTCCCGCCATCAATCACAAGCCCGCCCGCCGGCACGACCGCCCTCGTGTCCTCCGCCGGCAGCATGTCGGGCGCGATACGATACGCGACCGTCACGCCCTCAAGCGGCTCGCTGTCGGCCATCACGGTCACGTTGAACGTCACCCTCTCGCCCACCTTGTAAGACCAGTCGCGATGATCGGGCGACACCACGATCTGCACCGCCGCCACGCGCCTCTGCGCCACCGGCGGCACCGGCGTAATCCCGGCCGCATCCGAAGCGGCGGACGCCACCGCGCCCGCCAAAATCGAAACCGCCGCGCATGAAACAACCAAACGGGTAAACACCTTTTTAATAAGCATAGTGCCGCCTCTTTTAAAGCCTCCGCCGCATAAAACAAGCGCACAACGCGCCAATCCGCAAAATTCTCTTGGAAATAAGTCTCGGCAAACCCCGCGCGATTTGGGATGCCTTGTGCCCCTCGCCATTTGCAACGGCGACCGCCGGTTTCCACCCATCACGCTTCACACCTTTCAACACAAATCTCGCAAACCAAATCACAATGGCCTTCTGGGAATACAAAGTCATCACAAGCGGCATCCACGGCTTCGCCACACCCGCGCTCCTCGAATCCTACCTCAACACCCTCGGCAAAGACGAATGGGAGGTCGTCAACTACCAACCCTCGCCCACCAACCCCCTCGCCTTCACCGGCCTCGTCCGCCGCACCACGCAACGCGACTGGCTCCCGCCCGCCGCCGCCACCTCCCCGCAACAACAACCGCACACCCCCGACCACAAACCCCACGCCGGCGGCGCCAACAACCCGCCCCACCCCGAATCCGCCACCGACGACACGCCCGCCCCCGCCCGCGCCTCCGAAATCCTCACCGGGAGCCAGCGCCAGTCCGACCCTCTCAAATCCGAAACCCCGCCGCCCCCCGCCGGCGCCATCCGCCCCGTCCGCGACACCGAACGCGACCTCGACCCCGAAGCCCTCGCCGAAGAAGACGACGACAACAACGACGCCACCAACACCGACAACGCCACCAACAACAACAACGCCAACACCGACAGCGCCAGCGCCACCACCATCACCGACGACGACGAATGGGACATCCTCGACACCGACGACGACCTCCCCACCTTCTTCGACGCCCTCAAGCCCCACATGCGCGGCAACCTGAAAGGCCCCGGCCAATCCGTCGGCGTCGACTACCTCGTCAAACGCTGGAACCTGCGCGAAGCCGAAGTCCTCGGCGCGCTCAAGGAATGCGGCCTCACCATCCCCGAAACCGAGGGCGCCGACCCCGAATATTTTGAATTTGAAGACGACCTCTTCTGGGTAAACCGCAACAACCGCGGCCAGTTTTTCATCAACACCCGTGAAAAACCGCGCCCCATCTTCCGCACCGTCACCGCCACGCCGCTCTCCCCCGACGACCCCGCCTACGCCGAACTCGCCACCGGACGCGCCGAGGAAAAAAACCGCGTCGAAAAACGCAACGCCGAGTATGCCGCCATGCAAGCCGCCGCCGCCGCCCGCGCCGAGGAAGCCGCCCGCCGCCGCGCCGCCCAACAAACCGCCGCCGCCACCGCAAAAGACAACACGGAAGCCCACCCCGCCGCCGACACCACACCCGCCGCCGCCACACCCGCCGCCGACACCACCGCGCCCGCCGCCGACACCACACTCACCACCAACACCACACCCGCCACCGTCGTCGCGCCCGCCACCGCCGCGCCCGCCGCCGCCGCGCCCACCGCCGAATCCGCGCCCGCCGCCGACCCCGCCCCTGAAATCGCACCGCCCCCAACCGGCGCCCCAGGCGAAACCACCATCCTCGACCACATCCGCCCCATGATGCGGCGCAATCGCCACGGCCCCAATTATTCCGGCAGCATCGGCTTCCTCGCCCGTGCCCTGGGAATCGCCGACGACGACCTTGCCACCCGCCTCATTGAACTTGGCCTCCCCATCCCCGCCGTCCCCGGTGAAAAACCCACCTTCGTTGAAATCAACGCCGTGCTCTACTGGCTCAACAAAGACAACCGCGGCAACATCTGGATCAACGCCCGCGAAAACAAAAACGCCCTCAAAAAATCCACCTTGCCCCTCGCCGCCGCAACCGCCGACGTAGCGCAGGCTGCCAAGCCTGTCTCCGACGCGCCGCGCGCGGGGCGCCCGGGGGCGC
>JAISGL010000433.1 GCA_031263125.1 Opitutaceae bacterium
CCCCCCCCCCCCCCCCCCCCCACCCGCGGGATAAATCGACACTGCCGGAGCTTGAGGCGGAGTCGGTGGCGATTGTGTCATGTCTAACGGCCTGGGCGAAAACAGATGATGTTGAAATGGCGGCGAAAAAAACGCCGCCCATCATCCGTGCGAAAACAGTGTGTTTGTTTCTGGAGTGCATGGGTGAATATCTGGGTTATAATTTTCGGGAAAAGGAAAATACCTGACTTTTGCAAGTATTATCAATTTCCCGGACAGCTCCAGTCCTTCGATGCATTACAGTAAGATCATTGTTTTGAACAGATATTACGCGGCGCGTAGGGCCTGACCTTGCGTCAGGCCGCGAATTACCAGTGTGGCCTCCCACGCGGGCGCGGCCTGACGCAAGGTCAGGCCCTACAAAATCTGCCGGCTGCGTAACATCAGTTTTGAATATAAAATGCCGGCAGCCTGCGCTATGCTATGGCGCCGCGCGTGTTTCCGGATTTTCGCTTTTTCAAACCGGGCGCGACACCGGCGGACGGGAACACACGAGGTTGCGGTCGCCGTGGACGTTGTCCACGCGGGCGACCGCCGGCCAGAATTTGTGCTCGCGCACCCACGCGGTCGGGAACGCGGCTTGTTCGCGCGAATAGGGGCGCTCCCACTTGTCGGCACAGACGACTTTCGCCGTGTGCGGGGCGTTTTTCAGGACGTTGTTTGTTTTGTCAGCACGGCCTTCGACGACATCGGCGATTTCTTTCGCAATCGCGATCAGTGCTTCGCAAAAACGGTCCAGCTCCACGAGCGTTTCGCTTTCCGTCGGCTCTATCATGAGCGTGCCGGGAACCGGGAAACTCATCGTCGGCGCATGATAATTATAATCCTGAAGGCGCTTCGCGATGTCATCGACTTCGATGCCGTTCTTTTTCCACTGGCGGCAGTCGATGATGCACTCGTGCGCGACGTGTCCGGTCGCGCCTTTGTAGAGCACGGGATAGTGGGCATCGAGGCGGCGCGCGATGTAGTTGGCATTGAGGATCGCGAGTTTCGTGGCCTGCGTGAGTCCCACCGCGCCCATCATGCGAATATACATCCACGTGATCGGCTGCACGCTCGCGCTGCCGTGCGGGGCGGCGCTGACCGCGCCCGTGGGGGCGGCGTTTGCGGGGGTGGCGCTTGCGTTTGCGATTGCACATGCGCTTGCGTTTGCGAGGCCAGCGCTTGCGTTTGTGAGGTCCACGGATGGCAAACAGGGCGTTGCAAGCGACGCTTCCACGTGGCCGGGGAGGAAGGGGACGAGATGTTTCGCAACGCAGATCGGGCCGACGCCGGGGCCGCCGCCGCCGTGCGGAATCGCGAAGGTTTTGTGCAAATTGAGATGACAGACGTCCGCGCCGATGCGTCCGGGCGAGGTGAGGCCGACTTGTGCGTTCATGTTCGCGCCGTCCATGTAGACTTGTCCGCCGTGCCGGTGGACGATGTCGCACACTTCGCGTATTGATTCCTCGAACACGCCGTGCGTCGAGGGGTATGTGACCATGATTGCGGCGAGGTCGTTCGCGTGGGCGGCGGCTTTTGCGCGGAGGTCGGCGACGTCGATGTTGCCGGCTGCGTCGCAGGCCACGACGGACACTTTCATGCCGGCCATCGCGGCGCTCGCGGGATTCGTGCCATGCGCGCTGACCGGGATGAGGCAGATGTTGCGATGTCCCTGCCCCCGCGCGGCGTGGTAACGGCGGATGGTGAGAATGCCGGCGTATTCGCCATTCGCGCCGGAGTTGGGCTGGAGCGAGACGGCGGCGAAACCGGTGATTTCGGCGAGCCACGTTTCGAGATCGGAAAACAATTTTGCGTAGCCGCGTGTCTGCGAGGCGGGCGCGAACGGGTGCGGCGCCGCAAAGCCGGGCCAGGTGATGGGGAGCATTTCGCTGGCGGCGTTGAGTTTCATCGTACACGAGCCGAGCGGGATCATCGAATGGCAGAGCGAAAGGTCGCGCGCTTCGAGCCGCTTGATATAGCGGAGCATTTCGTGCTCGGTGTGGCAGCTGTTAAAAACGGGGTGCGTGAGAAATGCGCTTTGGCGGAATTGCGGATTGTGATTTGCAGGGGCCGGATTTCCAGGGGCGGATTTGCCGGTGATGACTTGGATGAGGTCTTCGACATCGGCGTCGGTTGTCGTTTCGTCGAGCGAGACGCCGATGGCGCCGGCGTCGAAGGCGCGGAGGTTGATTTTTTTGACGGCGGCGCGGGCGTGGATTGTGGCGGTGTTGACGTTTTGGATGCAGAGTGTGTCGAAGACGGGCGCGGTGTTTGTCGCGATGCCGGCGGCGTGGAGCGCGGCTTGCAGGCGGAGTGTGCGGGCGCGGGTGTCGAGGGCGATTTTGCGCAGGCCGGCAGGGCCGTGATACACGGCATACATGGAGGCCATCACGGCGGGGAGGACTTGCGCGGTGCAGATGTTCGAGGTGGCTTTGTCGCGGCGGATGTGCTGCTCGCGCGTGCCGAGGGCGAGGCGGAGCGCGGGGTTGCCTTGCGCGTCTTTTGAAACACCGACGAGGCGTCCGGGCATCTGGCGTTTGCAGGCGTCCTTTGTCGCCATGTAGCCGGCGTGCGGGCCGCCGAAGCCCACGGGAACGCCGAGGCGTTGCGTGCTGCCCACGGCGACGTCGGCCCCGAATTCGCCCGGCGTGCGGAGAAGCGTGAGCGCGAGAGGATCGGCGGCGACGACGCAGAGCGCGCCGGCGGCGTGGACGCGCGCGAAGAGGCCGGCATGGTCGTGGATGTTTCCGCGGGTGTCGGGATATTGCACGAGGAGGCCGCACCACGTGGCGCCGGGCGTGGCTTTCGCGTGGTCGCCGACGATGACGTTGATGCCGCGCGGTTCGGCGCGCGTGCGGATGAGGTCGATTGTCTGCGGGTGGCAGGCGTCGGAAACGAAGAAGGTGTTGCGCGCGGGGGCGGCCCCTCCCGCGCCTCCCGCTCCTCCCGCCGCCATGCGATGGCAGAGCGTCATCGCCTCGGCGGCGGCGGTGGCTTCGTCGAGGAGCGAGGCGTTGGCGACATCAAGCGCGGTGAGGTCGGTGATGAGCGTTTGAAAATTGAGAAGCGCTTCGAGGCGTCCCTGCGAAATCTCGGCCTGGTAGGGTGTGTAGGCGGTGTACCAGCCGGGATTTTCCAAGATGGCGCGGCGGACGACGGAGGGCGTGTGCGTGCCGTGGAAGCCTTGTCCGATGAAGGAGCGGAAAACTTCGTTTTGCGCCGCGATGTCGCGCAGTTCGGCGAGCGCGGTGCTTTCGCTGGCGGCGGGCGGGAGATTCAGCGGGCGGTCGAGCCGGATGCCGGCGGGCACGGTGGCGTCGATGAGCGCGTCGAGCGACGGCTGGCCGAGGGCGGCAAGCATTGTGGCAATGCCGGCGTCGTCCGGCGAATTATGGCGTGGGGCGAAGGCGTCGGAAGGAGTCGCGGTGGAAAGAGTCGCGGTGGAAGCGGCGGGATTCGTCATGAGGGGAGACGCTAGAAATCGCGCCGCGCCGGTGGCAATGATTTAACCTGAGTTCCGCAGTTCAAGAACTCAAGAATTCAAGAACTGCGATTGTTGACAAACAGGAGGAAGGAGATCGGCATTTTTTCCACAGGCATCCCACGCCACGGAAGGGAGGATGAGAGGATGAGGCGATGAGAGGAGATGCCCGCCCGTGGTGATTTTTTGCGGCGTTGCGGCGTGCGGCGGGGCGGTGGGAAACCGCAGGACGAAAAATAAAAAGACGACCGCTCTCAAGCAACCTCACGCAAGTTAGTCAAATTAGTCAAGTTATTCAAGTTATTGGTATATGAAATATTACACACTTTCCTTTGGCTCTTCAAATTCAGATGTCAACTTTAATAACTATAATGTGTCCCTGTTTTCTTGAACCTGTCCCTGTTTTTTCATGTTTCTTCACTTGCCCCTGTTTCTTCACTTTCACTGTTTTTCCAATTTATTTAAGGTTCCCCGATCATCCGCTGCCGCCGATTTTTATTCTAGCGGCGGTGTATCCGCGCGCCTTTACTCGTGGCATATCAACTCATGAAAATCCTCGTCACAGGCGCGGCCGGATTCATCGGCTATCACGTCAGCCGCCGGCTCGCGGAGACAAAACGCTGCGAGGTTCTGGGCATCGACAGCCTGAACAGCTATTACCCGGCCGAGTTGAAACGCGCGCGCCTCGCCGAAATCGCCGGCGCCGGTGTCGACACGTTTCGCTTCATCCAGATGGATTTTGCCGAGGAAATTCCATTTCACGGTCTCTTTGAAAATTACCACCCCGACTACGTCATCCACCTCGGCGCGCAGGCCGGAGTGCGTTACAGCACGGAGAATCCCGCGGCCTACGTGCGCGGCAACATCACCGGATTCCTCAACGTCCTCGAAGCCTGCCGCCGCCATCCGCCCAGACACCTTGTCTTCGCCTCGTCAAGCAGCATCTACGGCGCGAGCGCGCATCTTCCGTTTTCCGAGGACCAGATCACCGATCAGCCCGTGTCGTTCTATGGCGCGACCAAAAAGAGCAACGAACTCATGGCCTACAGTTACGCGCACCTGCACGGGCTTATGATCACGGGCCTGCGTTTTTTCACCGTGTACGGCCCGTGGGGGCGCCCTGACATGTCGCCGGTCATCTTTTCAAAAAAAATCCGCGACGGCGGGGAAGTGCCGCTTTTCAACCACGGCAAATCTCTCCGCGACTTCACCTACATTGACGACATCGTGGACGGCGTCCTCGGCGTGCTCTTCAAACTTCCCGCGCAACAAACCCAGCCCAAGCCGCCCTATCGCGTCTTCAATCTCGGCCACAACAAACCCGTCAAAATGCTCGAATTTGTCGCCAGACTCGAAAAACTCCTCGACCGCAAAGCCGACATCAAACTCCTCCCCCCGCGACAAGGCGACATGGACGAGACCTGGGCCGACATCAGCCGCCTCCGCGCCGCCATCGGCTACGAACCAAAGACAACGCTCGACGACGGCCTCGCGCAATTCATGGACTGGTTCAAGAGCTACTACAAAGTCCCGTGAATGCCTTCGCTCTCCGAACAGGGGGGCTTTTGAGCAAACAACAGGCGGGAGCCTCATCCCGGCTTCGGACTGTCCGCATTATCGCGGAGATGTCAGGCGACCTTTGCCTTTGCCCGGTATGAATGCCCTGCGTTCTGCGCAATCACAACGTATGCAAACAATGCCATGCCCAAGTATTCCCGGTTATGTATCCTGCAACAACAACCTCCACATGACGCACTCTAATTCTACTTTGTTAAATTTGATAACTGATGTTACGCAGCCCGTAGGGCCTGACCTTGTGTCAGGCCGCGCACGCGTGGGAAGCCACACTGGTAATTCGCGGCCTGACACAAGGTCAGGCCCTGCAAAATCTGCCGGCTGCGTAACATCAGTTTGATAATCGTTTTTTCGACTCAAATCGACTTAAGCCGGGGCGGAATCGGCTGGCGGAGCGTCGAATTCGGACGTGAAACTTTCGGGCGCGGATGTGGTGGCGGCTGCGTCCGGCTCGTCTTCGACGGCGGTGCAGAGGATGTCGGAGTAGGCTTCGTCCTGCCTGATGCGGAGTTTGCGCAGGCGCGTGAGTTCGAGGACGGCGATGAAGGTGGCGACAAGCACGCGGAGCGTGGTTTTGCCGGGAAAGAGGTTTGAGAAGATGAAGGATTTCTCGGTGCGGATGCGCGTGAGAATATACTCCATCTGGTCGGCGATGGTGACTTGCTCGTCCTTGATTTCGCCGACGACGAGTTTTTCGGCGAGGCGGCGGAGGATGATGTTGTAGGAGTTCCAGAGGTCGATGCGGCCGACGTTTTTGAGGGGGCGTTCGTCCTCGGTGGGGGCGTCGGATTTGACGATGCGGGGGAGTTTGTCGTGGTTGAAGGTGGCGAGGTCCTGCAAGCCTTGGGCGGCTTCCTTGAACTTTTTGTATTGGAGGAGTTGGTGGACGAGTTCGTAGCGCGGGTCGATGGCGTCGTCGTCGGAGGCGTTTGGGTCGACGGCGTGCTCGCCTTTGGGGAGGAGCATGCGGCTCTTGATTTCCATGAGCGTGGCGGCCATCACGAAAAAGTCGCCGGCGATTTCGAGGTCGAGTTCCTTGAGGGATTTGAGGATGGCGATGTACTGGTGCGTGACCGACTCGATGGGAATGTCGTAGATGTCGATTTCGTTTTTCCGGATGAGGAAAAGGAGGAGATCGAGCGG
>JAISGL010000027.1 GCA_031263125.1 Opitutaceae bacterium
TTTTTCAAACTGCCCTTAAACCACTTTGATTTCGTCTTCCATTTGGGTTCCGATTTCTTATGGTTGCCGGCGAAACCCGATGACACATTAACGCATATGACATGAAACCCAACAAGCCCACCAAACCCACCAAAATCAGCAGACGGCATTTTATTACCCAATCGGCGGTTTCCATTGCCGGCTGCACGCTTGTCATCACGGCGCCGCAGACACTTTGCGCTGCGACCATCGCGACGGCCTCCGCCAAGCCCGGCCCGGACGGCGGCAAAAGTCCAAGACTGCCGCCGCTCAGGAAAGGCGGCGCGCACGCGCCTTATGCGCCGCTCGATGGCGAACCGCTCATGCGCCAGGTCGATCTCAAATGCGACGTGCTCGTGGCCGGGGGCGGTCTCGCCGGAATCGCGACCGCGCTGGCCGCGGCGCGCCGGGGCAAAACCGTCATTCTCGTGCAGGATCGCTCGCGCCTCGGCGGCAACAGTTCCTCGGAAATCAGGATGCACCCGCTCGGCGTCGATCCGCGCAAAACCGGTTGGCGCGAGGGCGGCATCATCGAGGAACTCAAACTCGAAAACGCCTGCAAAAATCCCGCGCTCGCATGGGAAATGTGGGACTTCATGCTCTACGACAAAATCGTTTCGGAACCGAACATTCAGTTGATACTCGACACGTCGGTTTACCGCGCCGAAACGCGGGACGACAAAATCGAGTGCGTTTGGGCGCGCAGCGACACCACGCTCAACGCCTATCGCATCGAAGCCGCGCTCTTCGTTGACGCCACGGGCGACTGCCGCGTCGGCAGGGAAGCCGGCGCGCCCGTCTTCAAAGGCCGCGAAACCAGGGAAACGTTTGACGAATCGCTCTCCGGCTACGACCCGGAAGGCACGCGCCAAGGCTCGACGCTCCTGATAACGACGCGCGAATACGACCACTCCATGCCCTTCCAGCCGCCGTCGTGGGCAAAAACCATCACCGCCGAACATCTCAAACTTCGCAAAGTCGGCGGCGACGGACTCGGCTACGGATATTGGTGGATCGAGCTTGGCGGCGTTTACGACGCCATACGCGACAACGAGCAACTGCGCTTCGAACTCCTCTCCATCGTGATGGGCGTTTGGGATTACCTGAAAAACAGCGGCCAGTTTCCCGCCGCCGAAAACCGCGCGCTCGAAACCGTCGGCATGGTTCCCGGCCGCCGCGATTCCTTCCGCATCGCCGGCGAACACGTCATGACGCAAAAAGACATCGAAGGCGGCTGGAAACATTTCGACGACGCCATCGCCGTCGGAGGCTGGCCCATGGACGACCATCCCGCCGAGGGTTTTTGGGCGACCGACCGCAGACCATGCCGGCAAATCCACGCCAAAACGCCCGCCTACAACATCTCCTTCGGCAGCCTTTATTCCAAAAAAATCAAAAACCTCATGATGGCCGGGCGCAGCATCAGCGCATCGCACGTGGCCTTCAGTTCCACGCGGGTCATGTGTACCTGCGCCGCCGTCGGGCAGGCCGTGGGAACAGCCGCGGCGATGTGTCTCGACGCAGGCATTTCGCCCGCCCGGCTGCGCGCCGACAAAACCCTGGTGAAGCGCCTCCAGCAGGAACTTTTGCGCGACAACCAAACCATCATCGGCATCAAAAACGAAGACCCGCGCGACCTCGCCTTGAAGGCAAAAGTCACCGCCTCGACATCCGCCGCGGACACAAAACCCGAAAACGTAATATCGGGAATCGTGATCGACGACCCCCAGGCAAACAACAACCGCTGGCTCGCGCCCGCCGCCGCCAAACCGTGGCTCCGACTCGAATGGAGCGCGCCCGTGCGGATATCCCAGGTGCGCCTCACCTTCGACGGCGGAAAAACGCGCCTCTCGCAAACCGGCAACCAGTCGATGCTCAAGACCATGGTCAGGGGCGCGCAGTCGGAAATCGTGAAAGACTACGCCATCACCGCGATCCTGCCCGACGGTTCCGAACGCCAGCTCGCCGGTGTGGTGAACAATTACCAAAACCTGCGCATACACACCTTCGACCCAATAATCGCAAAAGCCATCCGCATAGACATCGTCTCCACAAATGGCGCCGAACACGCCATCATCAAGGAAGTGCGCGTGGAAAGTCAGGCCGCCCGTGCTTTCAGTCTGAAAAATCCGGCATGAGTCCCAGAGCGGCGAAGCCGCAACCAAAGGAACAGGCGTACACGGAACAGGCGTACAAATGTCGCAGGTGTTTGCCTTGAACGGCAACGCCGTTCCCTATTGAAGCCCGAGGTTGCGACAACGTCGCCTACCTTGGGAAATCCGATAATAATCACACAACCCCAACGGGGTTGCCTGATAACTGATGTTACTTCTCAGGATAGTAGTATGGCGAGCGGCGCCTCTTGAATCGAAATCTGCCGGCTGCGTAACATCAGTTGGCAAAGCGGAATTGGTGCGTTTCGGGTTCGCACGGCGCGACCCAAAATTGTGTCAGGCGCCAAAAATTGGAGGGCGGATATCTGCGACCGGATATCTGCGATGCCGTTGCCGGACGGCGCTCGAAAATTCATTCTGTTTTCATCATGCGCGCTGACGGCGGCGGCGCGGATCACCGCCATCCAAAGCAGGCGCAAAGCAGGCGCGAACCGGTGTCATTGTTTCGTGCCGCTCGCGAGCAGCGTTTCAAAAAACGGCTCCATCGCTTCGCGCGCGACCACGGATACTTCGACTTGCTGGAAGCCGGCTTTTTTCAAAAGACCGTGCAGCACGTTTTCCTGAAAACCGAGCCAGATGTCCGAATAAAGTTCGCGCGCTTTTTCAAAGGTGTGCGCTTTCAGGTCGAGCACGAGGAGGCGTCCGCCGGGGCGGAGGATGCGGTGGGCTTCGGCGACCGCCTTTTGCGGATGCCGCGCGTGGTGGAGCGCCTGGCTGAGTATCGCGAGATCGACCGATGCGCCGGGCAGCGGCACGTCCTCGATGTCACCGAGTTTGTAGGCGAGGTTGGCGAGATTGTTGCGCCTGGCGAGCGCGGCGCCGACTTCGACCATGCGGGGCGAATTGTCGATGCACCAGACGCGTTCGGCGCGGCGCGCGAGGAGTTGCGAAATCAGCCCTTCCCCGGCCCCGAGGTCGGCAATCGTGATCGCGGGCGTGAGGCGGAGCGCGAGGTGTCCGATGGCTTCCCACGAGCGTCCGGGGCAGTGATTTTTGCCGAGCTTGCCCGCGATGAGGTTGAAATACGCCTCGGATTGCTGGCGGCGCCGCAGGAGCACGCGGTCAAGATTCTCGCGGTCCTCGGCAAGCGCGGGACTTTTTGCCGCGGCTTCGCACGCGGCGCGGATGAGCGCGGCTTGTGCGGGGTCGGTTTGCCCGGCGGCGCGTGTGTGCGTGTGCGTGTGCGCATGCGCATGCGCATGCGCGATGTACGAGTAGAATGATTTTTTCCCTTCGCGCCTGTCCTCGACCAGCCCCGCCTGCCGGAGAATCGCGAGTTGCGACGAGATGCGCGGCTGCGCCATGCCAAGGATGTCCTGCAATTCGGCGACGGCGAGTTCCTCGCGCATCAGCAGCGCAAGCAGGCGGACGCGCGTCGGGTCCGATATGACTTTGAGGATGTCCCAGATGGCAGGCATGTGGTGGGTGCGGTGAATGCGGTGGGTGCGGTGTGTGTGGTGAATGCGGTGGATGCGGAATTGGCAAGACGGACGCTCCGGGTGAGGCGAAAAACGTTATGAGCCGATAATGTTGTGAGGCGGAACGGTGTGAGCCGGAACCGTGTGAGTCGATGCGGTGTGCGCCGATGCGGTGTAAATCGAAAACGTGAAACGCATTTTTGTACTCAACGCTCAACGGCTCAGCCAGAGGCTTCGCCCGACCCGCTACCCGCTCCGTTACTCGTTGCTCGCTGCTTCTTTCTCGCTTCTTTTTCGCTTCTTTCTCGCTGCATCTTCCTCGCTGCGTCTTCCTCGCTATTTTTTCTTATACACTGTCGCCGGGTCGAAGAGGCGTTCGGCGATTGTGACGAGTTTGTATTCGGCGCCGGTCGCGGCAGTGTCGAGGTCGGCGAATTTGCGGTAGAAACAGCTTTTGTAGCCGTTGTGGCAGGAGGCGTTGGCCGCGCCGGATTGTTCGACTTTGATGAGGACGACGTCCTGGTCGCAATCGGTGTAGATTTCTTTCACCCATTGCACATTGCCGGACTCCTCGCCCTTCACCCAGAGTTTTTGGCGCGAACGGCTCCAGTAGGTGGCCTTGCGCGTCCTGAGCGTGTGCGCGAACGACTCTGCGTTCATGAAGGCGAACATGAGGACCTGCCCCGTGGCGATGTCCTGCGTGATGCAAGGTATGAGGCCGTCGGCGCCAAACTTCGGCTGAAACGTCGCGCCGAGTTCAATTTCCTGCGTGGTGGTGCGTGCTGGGTAATTCATGGTGATGGAATTTTGGATTCTGGATTGCGGATTTTTGGATTCTGGACCTTTGGACTTTTGAACTTTTGAACTTTGATTTGCAGACTTTGGATTTATTGGCCGGCGAGTTCGAGCAAGTAATCGTAACTGTAAATGCCCGTGCGATGCCCGTCGCTGAAGTCGAAACGCAGCGCGTAATTGCCCACGCGCTCCCAACCGGTGACCGTCACGCCCGGAAACGCCTTCGGGCCGTGCCCGCCGTATTGGTTGCCGAGGATGTCGCGCTCGCCGCGCGTCTCGGCGCTGGGCGAGGCGGCGCGGAGCTTTTCAAACGGCAAATACGATTCGCCGCCGTCGTCCCAAACGATGGCGACCTCGGTCCCGATGAGCTGGATGTTTCGCGGCGTTTTCATGGGCATTTTCACGGACGTTTTCACGGATTGCGAAAATTGAAACAGTGTTTGTAAGTGACTTTGCGCCTTTGTGGAAGAACGGATTCCCCGGCGATTCCCCAACGACGGATGCCCAATTGCGGATTCCTCAGCGCATTCCCAACGCATTCTTGCTTCACATCAAAGCGCGCACGCACATCCTATCCCATCCGCACATGCCAGCCAAAGCCGTCACAGAACTCATCCCGCACCGTCCGCCATTTCTGTTTGTCGACGAAATCACCGCCGAAACCGCCGGCGGCATCACCGCGCGCCGCACATGGCGCGCCGACGAGGATTTTTATCGCGGCCACTATCCCGGCGCGCCCATCACGCCCGGCGTGCTCCTCTGCGAAGCCGTTTTCCAAACCGGCGCGCTCCACCTCGCCCGTCAAGCCCAGGCCGCCGGAGCCAAACCCGGCGAAGGCACGGGAGGCGTTCCGCTCCTCGCCAAAATCAACGACGTGCGTTTCCGCAACCCGGTTTACCCCGGCGACACCATCATCATCGACGTGAAGAAAAAAGAAACCCTCGGCGGCTTCACCATGATGAGCGGCGCAGTCAAAAAAGCCGATGGCGCCCGCGTGCTCACGGTCGATTTCTCAGTCGCGTGGAAAACACCCGAAGGCCGGCAACCTCCCGCCCCTCCCGCCTCTCCCGCTCCGCCCTTCCCTCCCGCCCCTCCCTTCCCTCCCGCCTCTCCCGCTCCTCAATTCCCGCCCTCTCCTCCTGCCCCTCCCGCTCCTCCCTCCCCGCCCACGCCTCCCGTCACCTTCGCCTCCACCCCGCCTGCCGCATGAGCGCCGATTACCTCAACATCGCCGGCAAAACCTACGTCGTCTTCGGCGTGGCCAACCGCAAAAGCGTCGCCTGGCAAATCGCCCGCGCGCTCGAAGAACAAGGCGCGCGCGTCATCTACAGCGTCCGTTCCGAAGCCCGCAAAAAATCCCTCGAACCGCTCCTCGCCGGCAAACCCGTCTTCATCTGCGACGTCGAAAACGAAAACGCCCCCGCACGCCTCGCCGCCGAAATTGCCGCCGCCGGGGCCGCAGCTCTCCAGACCGGCCCGACGCCGCCCCGCGCTGCTGGGAACGCCGAATCCAAAAACGCCGAATCCAAAAACGCCGTTCCCCAAACCGGCCCGACGCCACCCCGCGCCGCGCCCGTCATCCACGGCATCGTCCACTCCATCGCCTTCGCCAACTACGCCGGCGGCTTCAAACCCTTCCACGAAACCAAGCGCGCCGATTTCCTCCAAGCCACCACGATCTCCGCCTTCTCGCTCGTCGAAATCGCCCGCGCCTTCAAGCCCCACCTCGCGCCCGACGCCTCCATCGTGAGCATCGGCATCTCCTCACTCCTCGTCACGCCCGACAACTACGGCTACATGGGACCGGTCAAAGCCGCCCTCGAATCCGCCTCGCGTTTCCTCGCCAAATCCTTCTCCGCCGACGCCGCCGCGCGCGACATCCGCTTCAACATCGTCGGCGCCGGCCCGCTCAAAACCAGCTCCTCCGCGGGCATCCCCGGTTACGTCGAAAGCTACCTCTACTCCGAAAAACTCACCTATCGCAAACGCAACCTCACCACGCAGGAAGTCGCCGACGCCGCCGTCTGGCTCCTCAGCCCCCGCAGCAGCGGCCTCAACGGCTCCACGCTCACCATCGACGCTGGCCTCGGCAGCAACTATTTCGACGCCGAAATCATCAAACTGGCGATGCGCGCCGGGACAAACATCTGATTCCAAAATACAAAAGCACCGGATGTTTTGTGAAATCACCAAAAACTGGCGTGGCAAGCCGTTGGTATCGCATCGGGTAATCATCGAACTCATCGCCGCGACATCCACGAAAAGCGGCCTCAAAATCCAAACCACTCTGGACACGGGCAGATATCCGTAAGGGCTTGAGGTCACCGATGCCGAAACGTCGGCCCTGGCCATCATCCGCTCCGATTTTCACGGCGAGTGGAACCACGCCATCAAGCCAAGAATTTAATGATGCTATTTTTGAGAGCATCCAAAGTGGAATTACTTCTGCTTTGTTAACTGATGTTACGCGAAAGCCAGTTTATTAACTGATGTTACACGGCGCACGTAGCGCAGGCTGCCAAGCCTGCTGACGAGGCGAAGCCTCGCCCGGTTCGAAAAAAAACGCATACCCGGCGGTATGTGGCGGCATGTGGCAAGCAAAACAGGCAGTGGGTCGAGTAGAATCGGTCGAGTAGGGGTCGAGTAGAATCTGTCCCTATTTCTATTTGACTGATTCATACATGCGCGGCTTGACACAAGGCCAGGCCCTGCAAAATCTGTTAGTCGTGTAATATCAGTTACTAACTGATGTTACGCGGCGCGTATGTAGCGCAGGCTGTCAAGCCTGCTGACGAGGCGAAGCCTTACCCGGTTCGAGAAAAAACGCATACCCGGCGGCATGTGGCGGCATGTGGCAAACAAAACAGGCGGTGCGGTCGAGTAGAATCGGTCGAGTAGAGTAGAATCTGTCCCTATTTCTATTTGACTGATTCACACATGCGCGGCCTGACACAAGGCCAGGCACTGCAAAATCCGTTAGTCGTGTAATATCAGTTACTAACTGATGTTACGTGGCGCGTACGTAGCGCAGGCTGCCAAGCCTGCTGACGAGGCGAAGCCTTACCCGGTTCGAAAAAAACGCATACCCGGCGGCATGTGGCGGCATATGGCAAGCAAAGCAGGCGGTGGGTCGAGTAGAATCAGTCGAGTAGAATCTGTCCCTATTTCTATTTGACTTATTCACACATGCGCGGCCTGACACAAGGCTAGGCCCTGCAAAATCCGTTAGTCGTGTAATATCAGTTACTAACTGATGTTACGCGGCGCGTATGTAGCGCAGGCTGTCAAGCCTGCTGACGAGGCGAAGCCTCGCCCGGTTCGAGAAAAAACGCATACCCGGCGGTATGCGACAGGCAAAGCAGGCTTGGCAGCCTGCGCTACGTTTGGGCGAGGATAACGCGAAGGCCATTCCGTTC
>JAISGL010000053.1 GCA_031263125.1 Opitutaceae bacterium
CTGGTGATTGTGCTGGTGGTTTAGATGAAGGGGTGGGTGTCTTCTTTTTTGTGGAGTTGTTCGGCAAGGGTGGTGTCGCCGCGTTGCGCGAGGCGGCGTTTTACGATGCGTTGAAAAAAGAGGTTGTTCGGGATTTGCACGAGGCGTCCGTCGTCGCCGCGGAGGGTGGTGTAGGCGAAATTGAGGTTCACGACTTTGCCTTTCAGGCCGGCGGGGTCGGTGAATTCGATTTCGTCGCCGACTTCGAAGGGGCGGAAGAAGAGGATGAGCACGGTACACGAGAGGTTGCTGAGCACGCTCCACACGGCGACAAAGCCGACGGCAATCAGTGCGGCGACGCCACCGATCATTGTCCAGAGGTTGCTGAGGTTGGCTTCGTAGGCGCTGCAAACGAGGATGATGCCCGCGAAAACGAAGAAATACTTGGTGGCTTTGAGGGTTGGATTGGCAAAGGTCGTGCTGGTGTGCGTGGCGACGAGTTTGATGAGTCGCTTGGCAACGAAATAGGCAATCGTGACGATGAGAATATAGACAAGCGCCCTGGGCAGATGGCTGATGGCGTGCATCGAGATTCTCTTGATTTCGCCGAGTGTGGATTGATCGAAGAACGGAAGCGAATTCATGCGGTAGAAAACGCAGCCGAAAAGCGAAGGCGGCAAGAGCAATCTGAGAGCAGGGTGTGGGGGGCGTGGGCGGGGGCGTGGGATGCGAGCGTGGGCGGGGAGTGGGCGTGGGCGGGATGTGGGCGCGGGTGTGGCGTGGGCGTGGAGTGAGCGTGGGCGTAGGCGCGGGGGGACGCGAGGTGAGGAGTGGGGCGTGAAGTGGGGAGTAGGGCGTGGGCGGGGAGTGGGCGCGGGATGCGAGGCGGGGCGTGGGCGCGGGATGCGAGGTGGGGAGTGGGGCGTGAAGTGGGGGCGGCAGGGGCAATCTGGCGGAGCGGACGGAGCGGACTGATCGGACAGAGCGGACTGATCTGACTGATCTGGCGGAGCGGACTGATCTGGCCGATCTGACCGATCGGGCAGCGGGGCGGTTGGGTGATTATCGCAGGGGTTGCAGGCGGATCACGGTCAGGGAATTCGCGGGGGCGTTGTATGTGAATCGCGGCGCGAGTGTCAGCGTGCTGTCTTTCGGGAGGATCGTCGCCGGGCTGTCGTTGACGGCGTCGGCGTCGGGGCCGGCGAGCGTCGTGATGAGCGCGTTTGTTTTATATTTTTTTGGATCAAGGCCGGCGAGGCTGATGCTTATTGCGCGTTGTGTTTGGGCGCCGTTGACGAGTTTGATGATGATGTCGCCTGTCGCACTGTCGCGCACGGCGGAGGCGGCGGTGTCGGGCGCGGCGGCAGCGAGGGTGGGCGTGGCGGTGTCGGTGGGGGGCGTGGCGGGCGCGGCGGCGGCATTTTCCATCTTCGTTTCCAGATATGTGTCGCCGGCGTTGATGCTGAAGAGGCGTTGCACGTGGTAGTTGATTGTCGGATATACTTCGGTGTTGGTGAAGTAGATGAGGTTCGGGTCCCAGCGCGTGTGGCCGCGGCGCGCGAGCAGCGGGGCGTAGGAGGCGAAATGGACGATGTCGGCGTTGCGTTCGAGACCCGTGAGATAGGCGGCTTCGGCGATGGCGGAGCGGAGCGTGGCGCGTCGGCGCGCGTCGTGCGCGGCGTATTCGCCGATGTAGACTTTGGTTTTGGAGCGGTCGCAGGTGTCGTAGCGATGGAGGTTTTTCCAGAACCAGCCGGGGGTTTCGTAGTAGTGTTCGTCGATCATCGGGAGGCGGAGTTCATGGGCGAGTTTCCAGCCGTTGTCGTAGTCCTCGCCTTCCCAGAAGGGGCCGGCGGTGCCGATGATGGTGATTTCGGGGTGCGCTTTTTTAACGGCGTCGTGGATCATGGTGAAGCGTTCCTTGAAGGCGGGGGTGATGTGTTCTTCGTTGCCGATGCCGAGGTGGCGGAGGTTGAAGGGCGCGGGGTGTCCGGCGGCGGCGCGTCTGGCGCCCCAGGCGCTCGTGACGGGGCCGTTGGCCCACTCGATGAGGTCGAGGATGTCCTGGATGTGGGCGGGCATGTCTTCGAGCGGGAGGGCACGCTGGCCGGTGCCGCCTTGGTAGGCGGAGTTCTGGCAGCTCACTCCGGCGGGGACGACGGGGAGCGGGAGCGCGCCGATGTCTTCGCAGAACTGGAAATATTCGTGGTAGCCGAGGCCGGCGGTTTGGTGGTAGCGCCAGAGGTTGGCTTGCTGGCGGCGTTGTTCGATGGGGCCGATGGTGTCTTTCCAGCGATACATGTTGCCGAGGCCGTTGCCGTGCACGAGGCAGCCGCCGGGGAAGCGCATGAAGCGGGGTTTGAGTTGCGCGATGGTTTCGGCGAGGTCGGCGCGGAGGCCGTTGGGGCGGTTGCGAAAGGTTTTTTCGGGGAAGAGCGAGATTTCGTCGAGGGCAAGGCCGCCGCGGGTTTGCAGGAGGAGAACGAAGCGGGCGTCGGGGTCGGTTTTGGTGGCGGTGAGCGTGGCGGTGAGGCGCGTCCAGGTGTGCGAGGTGACGGTGAGCGGGGCTTCGGCGAGCGGGGCGCCGTCCTTGCTTTCGAGGCGCGCGAGGAGGTGGAGGGGGCCGGTTTGTTTGACTTTGTCCCAACGGCCGCCGGTGAAATTCCGGCGGGCGAAGAGTGCGAGGTTGTAGTTTTCGCCTTCGCGCACGGGGATGCCGTCGAAGCCGGGGTTCATGAGGCCGGTGGCGGTGTCGGGGGCGGTGTTTTTGTCGCTGGTGGCGGAGGTGTCGATGACGATGTAGTGCGGGTTGTGCGGGTGGACGGGTATCGCGTCGTCGAGGAACATGGCGCCTTTGCCGTCGCCGCGCGTGACGAGTTTCCAGAAGGAGAGATTGTTCCAGGCGGGTTGCTCGGTGGCTTGGTATTCGAAGGAGCGGTTTTGGATGAGTTCGGCGTAGAGTCCGCCGTCGGCGGCGTAGCTGATGTCCTCGAAAAAAATGCCGATGAGGTCGCGGCTGATGGGTTTGCCGGGAGCGGCGGTGTCGATGGTGAGGGTGGCGGGCGCAGCGGGCGTGCTGGCGGGGGCGGGGGTGCTGGCGATGGCGGGGGTGCTGGCGGGGGCGGGTGTTGTGAGGCTGGCAAACAGCAGGCTGGCGAACAGGGTTGGAGAAAGGAGGAGGCGGCGGCGAAGTGCGAGTGCGAGTGCGAATGCGTGCATGCGTGGAGTGAGACGGCGGAATCGCACCAGGTAAAAACAGGAAAGGGATGACAGTAATGTTATTTGAAAGGGTGGCGGGCGGGGGGGCGGCATAAGCCGGTTGGCTGATTTCTGTCGACTTAAGTCGATCCAAGCCGATGCCACCAAAGTGTCACCAAGTGCCACCAAGGCGCCACCAAAACACCGCTTGTGAATAACAATCGCTTTTCCCTTGCGATGGTCCCGGGCATGTTTGGCCGCGAAATGATTGTCTTTTTCTGGCTCAAAAAAATCATCGGGTTGTTTTTCATACCGCTTCAGTTTGCGCTGATCGTGGGCACGCTCGGCGTCGTGTTCATGTGGATGCGCAAGCGCGAAAAACTCGCGCGCGCCGGCCGCATCATGGTGACAATCGCCGTGGGCGTGCTCGCGCTCGCAGCGAATCGCGGCATCGCCATCCGGCTCGCGAGGCCGCTCGAATCCGCCTACGCGCCGATTCCGGAACTGCCGCCTGTTTTTGATTTCGCGAATCCCGCCATGCCCCGCGATCTCGCCGCGTGCAAATACGTGCTCGTGCTCGGCAGCGGCCACGCGGACAACCCGGCGCGCTCACGCATCAACCAGCTCAGCAACTCCGGGCGCGCGCGCCTCGCGGAAGGGCTGCGCATCCTGCGCGCGCTGCCGCCCGACACCAGGCTGATCGTATCCGGCCGGCACCTGCGCGGCCCCTCGCACGCGCAAGTCAGCGCCGAGGCTGCCGCGTCGCTCGGCATCGCGCCGGAACGCATCATCCGCATGGACGAGGCGCGCGACACCGACGACGAAATCCGCACCGCCGCCGGAATCGTGCAAGGCGCGCCCGTCGCGCTCGTCACCTCCGCGTGGCACATGCCGCGCGCGATGCACATGTGCGCCAGCCTCAAGCTCAACGCCCTCGCATGCCCCGCCGATTACCTCCTGCCCGCGGGCGTGGACGAAGGCGCGCTGGCGTGGGTGCGCTTTGAACTCGGCGCCTTTGAATGCACCAGCAAGGCGATCCGCGAACGCGCCGGCCGGCTGCTTCTCATAAAAAATGCCGCGCCATGACAAACGCGGCAAAAAAATGGGGCGACCAACGGGACTCGAACCCGCGACCCCAAGATCCCCAATCTTGTGCTCTAACCAACTGAGCTATGATCGCCGTAAGAAAAAGGGCGGCGAATCTCACGACCCCGCGCAAACCTGTCAATCCCTAGTTCGCAAAAATCCGTAGTTCGCAAAAAACCCGCACTTCGCAAAAAACCCGCGATTCGCAAAAACCACCGTTCGCAAAAAACCGCGATTCCCAATAAACCCGCGATTCCCCAAAAAAACGCGTTTCGCAAAAAACCGCGGCTCGCAAAAAAAAACCGCGGTTCGCAAAAAAACCGCGGCTCCAAAAAAAACGCATGACGGAGCGCAACCCCGCAAGGCGCCTGCGCCTTCACTTCTGCCACGTGCGCTTTTTGTGGCGATTGGACTTGAGACGCTTGCGGCGCTTGTGCTTCGACATTTTCAGACGACGTTTCTTCTTCAGATTACCCATGGTGTTGTGTGTGTTGGAAAAGTTGGAAAGGGGCGAACGCTGCATACCTTTGCGACCCCTGTAAAGCGTTTTTAATCCAACACCCGTTTTTTCGTTTTCCCAAATCTTTGATTTTTCCAAATCTCCCACGTTGACACATCCCGTGCGCGCCCTAGCGTCTCACGCTTTTCTACCTACGTCCCACATGATCACCTGGATTCAGAAAACCTTCCAACAACACTTCCGCATCATCTTTCTCGTGCTGCTGGCAGGCGTTATTATCTCCTTCATTTTTATCACAAACACCTCCGGCGGCTTCGGACGCGGTGACTTCAAGGCGGCCAAACGCCCCTTCTTCGGCCTCGACCTGGGCAACGAGCAGGACTACTCGCTCGTCGTGCGCGACGGCACCGTCAGCGCCACGCTCATGTACGGCGGCCGCATCGGCGACGCCGTGCAATTCTCCTTCGGACGCCGCGCCATGCTCCACACCGCCGACCAGCTCCGCGTCCCACGGCCCACCGACGCGGAAGTCAAAGCCCACATCCAGGGTCTCCCCATTTTCATGGGCAGCATGGGTGAAACCGGCGCCATGCCCGCCTTCAACGCCGAACTCTACAACACCATCCGCCAAAACCCCTCCCTCCTCGGCGTCACCTGCACGCCCGGTGACTTTGGCCGCATCATCGCGGAAGACGCCCGCATCGCCGCCACCACCAAACTCCTCGCCGGCCCCGGCTACGTGCTCCCCTCCGAAGTGCAACAAATCCTCAAACAAGCCGACACCACCTGGACCCTCCAGACCGCCACCATCGAACGCGCCAGCTTCAAGACCACGATCACCCCCACCGAATCCGACCTGACCGCCTACTTCGACTCGCACCGCGCCACCTACACCATCCGCCCGCGCGTCCGCGTCAGCTACGTCGAAATCCCCGCCGCCCTCCACGCCGCCGGCATCACGCTCACCGACGCCGAAGTCCGCGCCTACTACGACGCCAACCCCGCCCGCTTCCCAAAACCCGCCGCCGCCGCGCCCGCAAGCATGGCCGCGCCCACGACACCCGACAGCGATTACAACCTCGTGAAACCCCAGGTCGAACTCGCCCTCCGCCATCAACGCGCCCTCGACGCCGCCAACAAAGCCGCCAGCGACCTCGCCTACAAACTCTACACCGACAAAATCACCCCCGGCTCCCCCGAATTCGGCCGCACCCTCATCCAAAACAACGCCACCATCAACGCCGTGCCGATCGACTTCTCCGAAAACGACGTCCCCCCGCAATTCGGCGCCAACCGCCCCGGCATCGCCCGCGAAGCCTTCAGCCTCGACGCCGACAACCGCATCTCCAACGCCATCAACACCGGCAACGGCTCCGTCATCCTCTTCTGGGAAGCCAGCATCCCCGCCCGCGAACCCGACTTCGCCGAAGTCCGCGCACAAGTCGAAACCGACTTCATCGCGCAAGAAACACAACGCCAGTTCACCGAACTCGGCCAGCGACTCAAAACGCAAATCCAGGACGCCCTCAAAACCGGCTCCACCTTCGAACAAGCCGCCACCAAAGCCGCGACCGACGCCGGCGTCACCGCCACCACAAAAACGATCCCCCCCTTCACCCTCCGCACCGCCACCGCCGAAACCATCGACGGCAACATCGCCGCCGCCCTCGAAAACCTCGCGCAAGGCGACCTCTCCGACATGGGCATCGTCTCCGGCGACGGACGCTTCGTCTACGCGCAAACCTGCCAGCTCCCCGACCTCACCGAAGCCAACCCCGACTACACCCTCTTCGCCACCCAAATCGCCACGCGCAACGCCATGACCGCCATCGGCCAGTACCAGCAAAACCTCGTCGACGCCGAACTCGCCAAAAGCGCGCCCGCCACCCGCTGACCCCGTCGTTTACCCGCTGAACCCACCACCACCATCGCCGCCCGCCACCCGTGCCACCCGCGCCCTGAACCCACTGCCCACGCCTCCCGCCAACCCACCGCCCGCGCCTCCCACCACCACCACCACCACCACCACCACCACCCGCCACCCGCGCCCTGACCCCGCCGCCCGCCACCCGCGCCACCCGCCAACCCGCCGCCCGCCACCCGCCGAACCCGCCGCCACAAAAACACACCGCCCTGCAAACCACCCTGCAAAAAGCGGAAAAGCCACGCGCGCTTTTCTGCCTTTTTCAAAAACACCCCGCCTCTAAAAAAACGCAACCAAGTCCCCCCCGCCAACGTCAGGCGCGCTTTCCATGCCGGAACCTGAAAAAAAAACTTTCGACACCAATCGCAACCTCCCCGACAAATCTGTAACTTTTTCCAAACGCACGTGTTCACACAACAAACACCCGACCACACACTCCTTCAAAAATCGGTAACATCCATGCTCAAACGACTCGCCCACGTCCCCGCCGCCGCCGCCGCTGCCACCCTCCTCCTCGCCACCCTCGCCACTCCCGCGAACGCCAGCGCCCAGACCGCCACCGCCGCCGCGCCCAAGGCGCCCGACACCACGCTCGAAGCCCCCGCCCCCAGCGACATCCCGCCCCTCGCCCTGGAGCAATGCGTCGCGATGGCCCTCGACAAAAATTTCGACCTCCGCATCCAAAGGATAGACACAGCCGCCTCCATCAACACCCTCGAAATCGCCAAAGCCGAGTACGACCCGAACCTCACCGCCGGCCTCAGCCAATCCTACTCGCGCACCGACCTCTACGGCAACGGCTCCGCCCGCGGCACCCACAACACCGACACCAGCGCCGGCGTGTCGCAAAAAATCATCACCGGCGCCACCCTCCAACTCGGCTACGGCGCCTACCGCGCCAGCTCCAGCGGCGGCTCCACCACGCTCACCCCCGCCTGGGGCAGCGGCCTCACTCTCAGAGTCACCCAACCCCTCCTCAAAAACTACGGCTCCACCGTCAACAAAGCCGCCATCGAACGCGCCCGCCTCGGAGTGAACCGCTCCAACTACGACCTCAAAAGCGCCATCCTCTCCACCATCCGCTCCGTCGAAGCCGCCTACTACAACCTCTCCTTCGTCCGCGCCCGCCTCGAAGTCCGCAAATTCGCCCTCGAAGTCGCCCAAAAACTGCTCGACGAAAACAAAATGCGCAAACAAGTCGGCACCGCCACCAACCTCGACGTCCTCCAGGCCGACGTCGGCGTGGCCACCGCCCAACGCGACATCATCGTCGCCCAAAAAGCGGTCAGCGACGCCGAGGACGCCCTCCTCTCCCTCATCAACCCCTTCCAATTCGAAGCCGCCATCGGTCCCCTCGCCGTCCCCGACCTCGGCGAAGTCGACGTCTCCTTCGACCACTCCTACAAACTCGCCCGCGACAACTCGCCCGACCTCGCCTCCTCGCGCCTCGCGATCAAACAATACGAAATCGACCTCGCCGTCGCCAGACGCAACCGCCTCCCCCAACTCGACCTCGTGGGCAGTGCCGGCTACGACGCCGCCCGCGGCGACTTCGGACGCGCCCTCGGCAACACCCTCAGCCAGGACGACCACGATTGGAGCATCGGCGCCACCCTCACCTACCCCTGGGGCCAGCGCCGCGACAAAGCCACCCTCGCCAACGCCAAAGCCACCCTTGACGCCCGGCAAGTCGGCCACGAACAACTTGACCAAACCGTCCTCGTCCAAGTCCGCACGGCGGTCCGCAGTGTTGAAACCAGTGACGAAGGCGTGCGCATCACCACCCTCGCCACCAAACTCAGCGAGCAGCAGTACGAACTTGAAAAAGCCCGGTATGACCAGGGCCTGAGCACCTTTCGCCGCGTGCAGGAAGCCAAGGAAGACCTTGACAACGCCCGCATCGCGGAACTGGACGCCCGCGTAAGCCTCCGCCTCTCCCTGGCCGACCTCGCCCGCCTCGAAACCAGTTCCCTGACCCGCTACAACGTGCAACTGGACGAACAATGACACGCAGGCCGCGCGCGCGCGTGATTTTCGATTTTCGGCTGATGTCACGCAGTCGGCAGTTTTTGTAGTTTTCGTAGGGCCTGACCTTGTGTCAGGCCCTGCGAGCCGCGTAACATCAGTTATTAATTCACCACGGAGGGTACGGAGAGCACGGAGAAATGCTTTGACTCCGTGTCCTCGGTGTCCTCCGTGGTGAATTGGTCTGGATTGGGTTGTCTCATAGGGAAATCATACGCAAAAAAACAAAGCTCAAGGTTAGTGGCACCGGCTTGTTTGCGGACTGGCGCTGCAAACAAGAGGCGCGCAGATTGCGCGCAGCCGGTTTGCAGCAATCAACGCGTTTTGAAACTTGAACCAACATATTGGTTCATACGCCCGCATTGTAGCACGGAGTCGGAAGCCTTTCTCTGTGTGGCAGACTGTCGCTTTCGTTCGAAACTCCGCGCTACTAACCTTAAGCATTGATTTTTTTGCGTATGATTTCCCTATGAGGCAATTAATAAACATTCCATTTCCGGTTGCTGCTTCACCGCGCCAATTCCAGAAGAGTCACAGAGGGCACGGAGCGCGCCAAGCCGCGACACAGAGGGCACGGAGGCCATCAAAACATCACGCGTCCCCTCGCATGTTGGCAGCACCTCAGCCGGACGGGCCTCCCCAACCTCTGTGCCGCGCCGCTGCGGCGCGCTCCGTGCCCTCTGTGACAAAACAGACCCCTCAAAAACCTTTCGCATATCCTGCCGCCG
>JAISGL010000091.1 GCA_031263125.1 Opitutaceae bacterium
TAGCGCAGGCTGCCAAGCCTGCTGACGAGGCGAAGCCTCGCCTCGCGTAGCACGGGCATCTTGCCCGTGGACGGCGCGAAGTGCCGCCCTCATGCCGTCTCCGACGCGGGCGGGACGCCAGCGCTACTCCCGGAACGCGGGCGTCCCGCCCGCCGCTGTCGCGCCAATCCCGGCGCTGTCGCGCCAATCCCGGCGCTGTCGCGCCAATCCCGCCGCGACGCAAGGTCAGGCCCTGCGTGTTGCGTAACATCAGTGAGTAACTGATGTTACGCAGCGCGCAGGGCCTGGCCTTGTGTCAGACCGCGCACGCGTGAATCAGTCAAATAAGTCAAATAGAAATAGGGACAGGCTCTACTTGACCGGCTCTACTTGACCGCACCGCCTGCTTTGCCTGCCATATGCCGCCGGGTGGTCGTTTTTTCGAACCGGGCGAGGCTTCGCCTCGTCAGCAGGCTTGGCAGCCTGCGCTACGGGCGCGCCGCGAACCACCATTTACCTTCTGTTTTTCCGGGGCGGGCTTTTTGCTTTGGGCCTGACCTTGGGACAGCCCGCGCCCGCGTGGGAGGCCACATTGGTAATTCGCGGCCTGACACAAGGTCAGGCCCTACGAGCTGCGTAACATCAGTTACCTTATCAAACCAAGATAATAACTGAATTATTTTTACTCGATTACTTTAACTTTCCAGGAGCCGCGCCAGGGCGGCGAGTGAAACGGCGTCCGTGCCGCGTGCGATGCGTCCGTCGCGCAACACGACTTCCAGCATGGGCGCGGCCGCATGCACGGGCGCGCATAACTCAATGAAACACGCCGTGGATTGCGGCGGGCGCGCGGCGGCTGCGCCGTCACCGGCACCGCGCCGGCGTTGAGCCAGCCACGAGACAAAGGTGTGGAAGTTCACACCCTCGCGTTTCGCAAAGAACTTTTGTGTCATGCCGCCCGCTTCAAAGCGCGCGAGCAGTTTCCCGCGCCGCTGCGCGTCCATTATGCGCCTGCGCCGGCCACGCGTCTCGCGCCGGCTTTTGTCTTCCTCCACTTTTGTGCTGATTGTGTGCTGATTGTTTTCATCCGCTCAGCTTACCCGCAAATCCCCCCGCCGGCGACGGGGTGTTCGGGTGGTCACTTACGGTTGTACCACTTCCTGCCGCTCCTGCCTGCTCTACTGGTGCGCGTGTTTCGTGCGAAAAAAAAGGCGCACCGGAATCCGGTGCGCCTTGAGGGTGGGCGATGAAGGTTTCGCGTTAAGGCCGGTTAAGGCCGGGCGGGACTTAGTAGTCCATTCCGCCGCCGGGGGGCATGGCGGGGGCGGCTTTTTCCTTTTCGGGAAGGTCGGTGATCATGCACTCGGTGGTGAGGAGCAGACCGGCGACGGAGGCCGCATTCTGGAGCGCGGTGCGCGTGACTTTGGTCGGGTCAACAACACCGGCTTTCACGAGGTCTTCGAACTTGTCGGTCGCGACGTTGTAGCCGGTGGCGCCTTTCGAGCCGAGCACTTCCTTGACAACCACGCCGCCGTCGATGCCGGCGTTGACGCAGAGTTGCTTGAGGGGGTGCTCGATGGCGCGGCGCACAATTTGCGAGCCGATCTTTTCGTCGCCTTCGAGGGCGAGCGCGTCGATGGCTTTCGAGGTGCGGATGAGGGCCACGCCGCCGCCGGCGACAATGCCTTCCTCAACCGCGGCACGGGTGGCGTGCAACGCGTCCTCGACGCGGGCTTTCTTTTCCTTCATCTCGATTTCGGTGGAGGCGCCGACGTTGATGACGGCGACACCGCCGGCGAGCTTGGCGAGGCGTTCCTGGAGTTTCTCACGGTCGTAGTCGCTGGTGGTTTCGTCGATCTGGCGGCGGATTTGTTTCACGCGAGCCTGGATGTCGGACGATTTGCCGGCGCCTTGGACGATGGTGGTGTTTTCCTTGTCAACGACGATGCGCTTGGCTTTGCCGAGGTCGGCGATGGTGAGGTTTTCGAGCTTGAGGCCGAGGTCCTCGGTGATGCATTTGCCGCCGGTGAGGATGGCGATGTCTTCAAGCATGGCTTTGCGGCGGTCGCCGAAGCCGGGGGCCTTCACGGCGCACACGTTGATGGTGCCGCGGATTTTGTTGACGACGAGGGCCGCGAGGGCTTCGCCTTCGACTTCCTCGGCGATGATGAGGAATTGCTTGCCGGTCTTGGCGACGGTTTGGAGGAGGGGGAGGAATTCCTGGAGGTTGGAAATCTTCTTCTCGTGGATGAGCACGTAGGCGTCTTCGAGGACGGCTTCGAGCGTGTCGTTGTTGGTCGCGAAGTAGGGCGAGATGTAGCCTTTGTCGAACTGCATGCCTTCGACGACTTCGAGGGTGGTTTCGATGGACTTGGCTTCCTCGACGGTGATGGTGCCGTCCTTGCCGACTTTGTTCATGGCGTCGGCAATGATCTGGCCGATCTCGGTGTCCCAGTTGGCGGAGACGGTGGCGACCTGGCGGACTTCCTCGGTGTCGCTGACTTTCTTGGATTGCTTGGAGAGTTCGGCGACGGCGGCGGTGACGGCTTTGTCGATGCCACGCTTGAGGTAGATCGGGTTGGCGCCGGCGGTGACGTGCTTGAGACCTTCCTTGTAGATGGCCTCGGCGAGGACGGTGGCGGTGGTGGTGCCGTCGCCCGCGGCGTCGGAAGTCTTGGAGGCGACTTCCTTCACCATTTGCGCGCCCATGTTTTCATAGGGATCGGGGAGTTCGATTTCCTTGGCGACGCTCACGCCGTCCTTGGTGACGGTGGGAGAGCCGAATTTTTTGTCGATGACGACGTTGCGGCCTTTGGGGCCGAGGGTCGCCTTGACGGCGCGGGAGAGAAGCTCAACGCCTTTGAGAAGTTTCTGGCGCGCGGCTTCGTCGAATATGAGTTGTTTGGCTGCCATGGTATTAAATTAAGAATTAAGATTTAAGAATTAAGAAGTGAGATGGGATGCGTTTCGTGGAATCGTGATTGATTGTTGGATACGCTTTTGTTGGTTCAGGCGAAGATGCCGAGGATGTCGTCTTCGCGGACGAGGGTGTATTTCTCGTCGTCGATTTTGACTTCGGTGCCGCCGTATTTGCTGATGAGGACTTTGTCACCGATCTTGACTTCGAAGGGGAGGACTTTGCCGTCCTCGTCCTTTTTGCCGGTGCCGAGGGCGATGACCTGGGCCTCCTGCGGTTTTTCCTTGGCGGAGTCCGGGATGATGATGCCACCGCGGACTTGTTCTTTTTCTTCGATGTGCTTCACGAGGATGCGATCACCGACAGGCTTGATTTTTATTTTGGCCATAGTGTGTGTATGTATGGTTTTTTGGTTGTGGTTGCGGGTTGGAGAGAAATGGGAATGGGAAGATGGGAGTTGTGTGAGAAATGGGACTGATGGGAAAATGATTTTTAACCCCGGGTTGTTTGAAATCGTCAATGCTTTATATTTTTCCTTCGACCTTTCCCAGCCACGCGCGGCCTTTTTCGGTGATGCGGTATTGCTGGTTCGGACTGGTGGGTTTGTTTGGAATAGTGCGTTCGAGCCAGCCTGCGGAAACGAGCGGTTCGAGGTAGGCTTTGCGGAAGTGTTTGCGATTTGTAATGTCGGTAGCCACTTGCAAAGCCTCGCGTTCTGCCGATTCACTGGCTGCACGCAGTATTTTTACAACTTGCTTGGCGACTTGGGGGGTAGCTTGGGGGGTAGCTTGGGGGGCGGATAAAGCTAAAACGGCGTCAAATTCTCGCAACAGGTTTTCATCCCGTAGGTTATCTTGCGGGGTGGCTTGGCCGGCGCCAATGCCATCGGTGCCATCGCTGGCTTTGTAGTCCGCATCAAACGGGAAAGTTATCTCAAGAAAACTGGGCGTGAAATTGAAAATCGAGCGGTCATACGCCCGCAGGATGCGCGTCATGCCGGAGCCGAGGCTTTCGACCAGCTCGGCATCGCGAAATACCCGCATCAGGACGCGATTGCGCGGCATGGAGCGGCAGTTGAAAAAATCGTCTTGAGAGAGACCTTCAACCAAGCCGCCGGCGGAGGTCACTACAATGCGATCGGAGTAGATTTCAACAAGCGGAACAGTCAGACTGTAATCGTTATGCACGATGGCATTAATGACCGCCTCGCGCAACGCGGTCTTATCCACCATGTTTTTTTCCAAGCGTGTCGGATAGGAGATTTTCGCGAAGGTTTTGTTTTCAACCAGCAAGCGCTCCAAAATCCGGTTGGTCGCCGTCAACAGGCAGCAATTGCCGTATTCGTAATTCTCGACCAAGTCATATTTGTCGGTTCCGGCGTATTTGGCGACTTTCATGGAAACGCCATTGTTGTCGGCGAGCATATAAGCCGCATAATTGTATTCGCCGGATGGCAGGAGCAAATCGAGGTTGCCGAGGAACTCCGAGGTGATTTCGAAGCCGTGCTCCTGATAATAGATTTTCAGTTGCCCGAAAGACAGGTTCCGCCTGGGCGAAGGCGTGGTTTGAAGCGAGACAGGATGCCGTTTTGCCAAAAGATCTTCTATCATTTGCCCCGGCATCGGCTGCACGGAGTTGCCGACGCGAATGAAGCACCCTGTTTCGCTCATTCCTTTTTCGCGAATATAATAAGGACGCTGCAATCCGCCGGAAACAACGACGCGTATGATGTCCCTGCCATCGCGCTGCTCGCGGATGACATCGAACAAGCCGAGTGTGGCGGGGCGGATATTGTTTTTGATTCGGTCAACGATTTTTAACTGGTCGCCAGCGGCATCGGCAAGACCGGCAATAGAGCCGTTATCATCAATGCCGAGAAGAATCTCGCCGCCGCCCGCGTAATTGAGAAAAGCGACAACGGAACGCTCAAACTTGTCGGTGAGTTTGAGTTTGAATTCAACGCGGTTGGATTCGGTGTTCATTGTCGGTTATAAAGATTAAGCCTGCGGCTTGTAAACGACGGGGAATTTCGATATTATATCATAAATCCCGGCTTTTGGATTTTTTGTCGAATCAAAAAATTGCGATAGTGTATTAAGTTCCCGATAGATTCCAAATCATCTGTATTTAGTGCTGGCATAAAAAACTAAAATTTAATATGCAGCAATAATCCCACATGATGATATTTTTATAATAATTGAGCGCTTTCATAACAAGGCATCCGCAACTGTAATTCTTCTCAAGATTGGGCGCTTCAAACATAAGCTGGAGAAATGTGGGTGTGGATGTTTGTTGATTTTCCTTCTTATTCTTTCTTCTTGCCGTCATCCACGACCTCGAAGTCGGCGTCGACTACGTCGGCTTTTTTCGGTTCGGCTTTTTTCGGCTCATCACCGGCGGCGGGTGGTGGCGCGCCGGCTGCGCCGGCACCGCCGGCGGATTGGGCGGCTTGCTGGGCTTGGGCGTAGAACTCGGCGCCGATTTTCTGGAGGGTTTCCAGCGCGGATTTCTGCTGGTCGGCGTTGTCGCTTTCGAGGGCTTTCTTTGCGTCGACGAGAGCGGGTTCGACTTTGGCTTTGACTTCGGCGGGGAGTTTGTCACCCGCTTCTTTCAGGGCTTTTTCGAGCTGGTAAATCGTGCTGTCGAGCTGGTTTTTCGTTTCAACGGCTTCCTTGCGCTTCTTGTCCTCGGCGGCGTGGAGTTCGGCGTCTTTGGTCATCTTCTCGACTTCGTCCTTGGAGAGGCCGGAGGAGTTTTCGATTTTGATTTTCTGCTCCTTGCCGGTGCCAAGGTCCTTCGCGGAGACGTGGAGGATGCCGTTGGCGTCGATGTCGAAGGTGACTTCGATTTGCGGCGTGCCTCGGGGCGCGGGCGGGATGCCGTCGAGCTTGAAGGTGCCGATTTGTTTGTTGTCGCGCGACATGGGGCGCTCGCCTTGGAGTACCACGATTTCGACGCCGGGCTGGTTGTCGGCGTAGGTCGAGAAAACCTGGGTTTTCTTCGACGGGATGGTGGTGTTGCGCGAGATCATGGGCGTGGAAACGTTGCCCGCGGTTTCGATGCCGAGGGTGAGCGGCGTGACGTCGAGGAGGAGGACGTCTTTCACGTCGCCTTTGAGAACGCCGCCCTGGATGGCCGCGCCGATGGCGACAACTTCGTCGGGATTCACGCCTTGGTGCGGTTGTTTGCCGGCGAGTTGTTTCGCGATTTCAACGACCTTGGGCATGCGGGTCATGCCGCCGACGAGGACGAGTTCGTCGATTTTGTCGGTGCTGATGCCGGAGTCCTTGAGGCAGTTGCGGAAGGGGGGCGTGCAGCGTTGGAAAAGGTCGTCGCAGATTTGCTCCATCTTCGCGCGGGTGAGAGTGACGTTGAGGTGTTTCGGGCCTGTGGCGTCGGCGGTGATGAAGGGGAGGTTGATGTCGACGGACTGCGCGGAGGAGAGGGCGATTTTCGCTTTTTCCGCCTCTTCCTTGAGGCGTTGGAGCGCCATCGGGTCTCTGCGGAGGTCGATGCCGTTGTCTTTTTTGAAGGAGTCGACGAGCCAGGTGATGAGGGCTTCGTCCCAGTTGTCGCCGCCGAGGTGGGTGTCGCCGTTGGTGGCCTTGACTTCGAAAACGCCGTCGCCGATTTCGAGGACGGAGATGTCGTAGGTGCCGCCGCCGAGGTCGAAGACGGCGATTTTTTCGTCTTTCTTTTTGTCGAGGCCGTAGGCGAGCGAGGCGGCGGTGGGTTCGTTGATGATGCGCTGGACGTCGAGACCGGCGATTTTGCCGGCGTCCTTGGTGGCCTGGCGCTGGGCGTCGTTGAAATACGCGGGGACGGTGATGACGGCTTGCGTGATTTTTTCACCGAGGTAGGCCTCGGCGTCGGCTTTCATCTTGGCGAGGACGAACGAGGAGATTTGTTGCGGGGCGAATTGCTCCGTCTTGTCACCGATTTTCGCCTCGATGTAGGCGTCGCCGTTTTTGCCTTCGACGACTTTGAAGGGGAAGCCGGCGGCTTCCTTTTGGATTTCAGTGTATTTGCGGCCGATGAGGCGTTTGGCTGAAAAAATGGTGTTCTGCGGATTGGTGACGGCCTGGCGCTTGGCAGCCTGGCCGACAAGACGCTCGCCGGTTTTGGTGAACGCAACGACGGAGGGCGTGGTGCGGCCTCCCTCGGCGTTTGGGATGACGACGGGTTCTCCGCCTTCCATGACGGACATGCAAGAGTTGGTCGTTCCTAGGTCTATTCCTAAAATGCGGCTCATAATGGAACACTCCTTTAGCAATGCGCGTGCCGGGGGCAGGTAATGTGTGTGTTATGTGTTGATTTGTAATCAATTAAAAAAATTAAAAATCTCATGTGGCTGCTTCCCGCGAAACAGGCACCGGTGATATGTGGGAAAAGTGGGACACGGTGTCCCGATTTTTGGCGCAGGGCGCGAAGTGAGTCGCGGGGTGTGTCACAGCGTGTGTCGCATGAGTCGCACGGTTTGGGAGGCGGCCCAGTGATGCGAGACCGGCCTCGATATTGGCTTCTCAAAGTTCGGGAACTTCAACGGAAGCTATGACGCAAGACGAAGTGGAACTGGCGCGTTGCTTTCCATCCGTTGCTTTCCATTGCTTTTCATCACCTTTCCTTTTCGCGCGACAAACTGCGCGACAATGCGCACACCGCAGTTATTGCGTGCGCATCGTCGCCCGTTACAGTTTGCGCACGTGGTTTCCCATGCGACTCACCTTCTCATTCTCACAACTTCGCTCCTTCCCGGTCATTGATTTTCCGCACTCCGGTGAACCGCCCATGCCCGTCGTGAAACCGCTCTTCGACACGCGCATCCGCGACACCGGCGTGTG
>JAISGL010000100.1 GCA_031263125.1 Opitutaceae bacterium
GCTAAAATGAATTCGCCAAAGAGAGGCGAAAGCGCACCGGTTTGCGCAAATGATTCGTCACCATTACGGCTGCTGCTGCAATCAACTTGATCGCTTCATTGCTCCCTCATAAATGGCAATTTATTTATGGCCGGGTCCCCTACATTACATGCCCCGTTGCGATAACGCTTCCCCCTGAAACGCGCCCAGACAAAAAACCGCTCTCCTCTGAAAATTTTTCCACCGTCCGAGCGAACTGCAGAACTCAGGTTAATGTGCGAACGAAAACTGTAAAGGGATTATAAAAACAGGGACAGGCTCTAGATTAGGCTTGCAGCGTGGCTATTTTTCGGCGTTTGCTTTTCGCATGAGAATCGCACGGATAAAAATTCATGGAGAGGATGCCGTTTACCACTGCATCTCCCGCACCGTTAACGGCGAACGGCTCTTCGACGAGGACGCCAAGGAGATGTTCCGCCGGCAAATGTGGCAAATCGCAGACTACTGCGGCGTTTCCATTCTCACCTACGCCGTCATGGAAAACCACTTCCATGTGCTTGCCAGGGTTCCAAAAAAAGCGCCGATCTCCGACGAGGAACATCTGCGTCGCTATCGCTTGCTCTACCCGGAACCAACCCGTTTCCAAACGGCCTCGCTAACGGTCGTTGAAGCGCAGCTCAAGGCCGGTGGCTCTGACGCCGACGCCTGGCGCAAACAGCAGCTCGCGCTCATGAATGATGTCTCGGCTTTCATGAAGCTGCTCAAGCAACGTTTCACCATCTGGTTCAATAAAACGCACGACCGTTTCGGCACGCTCTGGGCCGAGCGTTTCAAGAGCGTGCTCGTTCAGCCGGCAGGGCGCGCCGTTCGCGTCGTGGCTGCATACATCGACTTGAATCCCGTGCGCGCAGGACTCGTCGACGATCTCAAGGATTACCGGTTTTGTGGCTATAGCGAAGCCGTCGCGGGCAGGAGAATCGCACGGGCGGGAATCATACATGTCATCGGCGAGGATGACGCACGCACTTGGAGGGGCGCGCAGGAATACTACCGGCTCATGATTATCGGCAGCGGCGCCAAACCGCGTGCTGGCAAAGCCGCCGTTTCGGAAAATCTTTTCGAGGAAACGATGCATGCAGGAGGGAAGTTGCCGCTGTCCACTGCATTGAGATGCCAGATACGTTATTTTACTAACGGAGGCATACTCGGCGGCAGGGTCTTTGTCGCGAAACAACTCACGCTCCTCCGACGAAAGACAGGGTTGCGACGCCGCAAGGAACCCCGCGCCCTGCCGCCCGTCTGCGACTGGGGCGGCGCGGGCGACGGCAGTAGCGTGGACGGCAGTAGCGATATGGACGAAATCATGGTTATGCGCACGCCACGACGGCGCACGCTTGCGTCCGGCTGAATCGAAACGGCGTGAACAGACTCAACGACACAACGACAAACGCAACAAACGGGCAGGGCAAGTCTGGCAACTTACGCCAGCTGATGTTACGCGGACGGCAGGGTTTTACAGAGCCTGACCTTGTGTCAGGCCGCGCCTGTATGGGAGGCCACACGGGTGATTCGCGGCCTGACACAAGGCCGGGTCCTACGCGCCGCGTAAGGGACTCGGTCATAAATAAATTGCCATTTATGAGGGGGCAATGAAGCGAACAAGTTGATGGCGGCGGCAACCGTGATGATTACGAACCATTTGCGCAAACCGGTGCGCTTCCGCTTCTCTTCGGCGAATTCATTTTAGCCGAGTCCCTCAGTTCATCGCCGGGTCATCCGGCTCGCCGGCAAGCAGGCGCCAGCCGTGGCCCAGGCCGCCGAGGATTTTTTTCCACATCCGCTCGTCGTATTCATCGTCGTCATCTTTGGCCAGCAGGTGCGGCAGGAGCGGCGTGACCACCCAGGTGTCGCGTTTCAATTCGCTCTCAAGCTGGCCGGCGGTCCAGCCCGCGTAGCCGTAGAAGGCGCGCAGCTCCATGCCCTGCGCGTCGCGCAGTTCGATGGCTTTGTCCGGGTCGATGCCGAACATCAGTTGAAAACCGAAGCCTTGCGGATACATGCGCCACGCGCAGAAGAGCAATCTGTCCATCGCCACCGGCCCGCCCTGATACACCGGCACGTCCGAGAGCGGGCCGACGGCAAACTCGCCGCTGAGGTCGCCCACGCGCTTGTGCAGGGGGTGATTGAGCACGATGCCCATCGCGCCGTCTTCGTCGCTTGCGGGCAGCAGGATCACGGAGCGGCGAAAAATCCCATCGGTCATCGACGGGTGCGCAAGCAGGAGCGACCCGGCCAGCGGTCGCTTTTGTCCGGCGGATGAATTTTTGCCAGTTTGAGCCATGACGTTTTTCAGTAAACGTCCGCGCATCGGCGCGGAGCAATCATATAAAGCGCGAGGTGGCGAGGTGGCGACGGGGCGGGTTGGCAACGGGGCAACGACGGCGGCATGAGGACCGTGCCTCCGCGCCATCCTCGAGCGGGACGCCCGTGCTGCAAAAAACTTCCCCACTCCTCACTTCCCCACTCCTCACTTCCCCACCCCTCACTTCCTCACCACTCGCCCCTTACTTCCCGAGCAGGTATCCGGGGTTCAACTTCTGCAGGACTTTGGGCACGAACATGCCGTCTTTGCGGATCAGTTTGCCGTCGAACCAGATTTCGCCGCCGCCGTACTCGGGGCGCTGCATGCAAACCATGTCCCAGTGGACTTGCGACTTGTTGCCGTTGCCGCAATCCTCGTAGGCGTTGCCCGGCGTGAAGTGAAACGATCCTGCGATCTTTTCGTCGAAAAGGATGTCGCGCATCGGATTGACGATGTGCGGATTGAAGCCGAGCGCGAATTCGCCGATGTAGCGCGCGCCTTCGTCGCTATCGAGGATTTCGTTGAGGCGTTTGGTATTGCTGCCGGTCGCCTCGACGATCCTGCCCTTGCGGAGCACGAGGCGGATGTTGTCGAACGAGCAGCCGAGATAAACCGTGGGCGCGTTGTATTGGATGTAACCGTCGACGCTGTCCTTGACGGGGCACGAATACACTTCGCCGTCGGGGATGTTGTGGAGGCCGCCGCAGGCTTCGGCGCCGATGCCTCTGATCGAAAACGTGAGTTCGGTGCCGGGTCCCTTGATGTACACGCGGTCGGTTTTTTCCATGAGCCTCACGAGCGCGTTCATGCCCGGCGTCATGCGCGCGTAGTCGAGCGTGCAGACGCGGAAATAAAAATCCTCGAACGACTCGGTGCTCATGCCGGCTTGCTGCGCCATCGAGGGTGTCGGCCAGCGGAGCACAACCCATTTGGTTTTGTCCACGCGGTGCTGGAGCACGGGGCGCATGATGCGGGCGACCATTTGCGCGCGCTCGGGCGGCACGTCGGAAGCCTCGAAAATATTGTCGGAGCCGCGCAGGGCGATGTAGGCGTCCATCTTTTGCATGCGGGCGAGTTCGACCTCGGCGAGCGCGGCGTATTGGGATTCCTCGGCGCCGAGCGTGAGTTCGCGGGTGACGCGGGCGCGGTTGATGTTCACGTAGGGATGCGCGCCGTGCGCCTTGGCGGCGCGGATGAGTTCGATCACCATGCCGTCCGGGATGTCGAACGCATCGATGAGCACGCGCTCATTTTTTTTGAGGGAGCAGGAGTAGTTGACGAGACCTTGGGCGAGTTTGGTGAAGCGAGTGTCGGTGAGCATTGTGGGGTGATGCTATCAGAAAAACGCCGTTCGTTCGCAAGAGCGAAACGGAGGAGGAAACGGAGGAGGAAAACCGGAGTGGCGGTTTCCGGTTCGTTTGAGGGTCGTTTCCGGGTCGTTTGAGGGTAATTTGAAAAAAAACTTCGCAAAGCCCAAGCCGCGCTTCACGGCAACGCCGCGACGCCGGGAAAACAGATGCGCTCGACGGCTTCGTTGAAATCGGCGGCGCCTTGCAGGATTTCGATTTCCAGCCGCAGATAATAGAGCGGCACGGGACAGGGCGTGTCCGGCGCGATGCGCACGGCGTCTTTTTCGGTCGTCACGATGAACTCCACTTTCCGCTCCAGCGCCTCCTTGAAAATGGAGTCCAAATCATCCTTCTGAAACCGGTAGTGATCGAGAAACCGGCGCGTGCAGACAATCGAGCCGCCGAGGTCGCGCACGAATTTCTCGAAACTTTCCGGCACGGCGATTCCCGAAAACGTGCCCACGCGTTTGCCTTTCAGGAAATCGAGCGGCTGTTTTTCGCCACCGCCACCGCCACCGCCGCCGCCGGCATCGGCGCCGAAACGTTTCAGATACTGCGGGCGATGCGCGCACTCGATGATGTCGGCGCCCGGATTATGTTTCCTGATCAACTCCTCCAGTTCCTCGTCGCGCTGGCCGTTGGACTTCGTGAGGAAAACGTAGCTCGCCCGCTTGAGGTGCTTGATCGGTTCGCGCAGGATGCCGCGCGGGAGCAGGTGGCCGTTGCCGAACGGGTTTGTCTTGTCAACGAGGAGCAGATTGAGGCGGCCCTTGAGCGGCAGATATTGAAAGCCGTCGTCGAGCACGAGCGTGTCGCAGCCGAATTTTTTGATCGCGTACATGCCGGCCTTCACGCGGTTTTTGTCCACGAGCACGAGCACGCCCGGCAGGTTGCGCGCGAGCATGAACGGCTCGTCGCCCGCGTGCTCGGAATCGAGCAGCACCCGCACGCCGTCGCTCACGATGCGCGGCGGCGGCTCGGCGGCGTGCGTGATCCAGTTGAGCCACTTGCGCCAGAACGGCGGCGACTTGCTCTTGTAGCCGCGGCTGAGGATGGCGACCTTGCGCCCGCGGTCGCGGAGCGCGGCGGCGAATTTTTCGACGACCGGCGTTTTGCCCGTGCCGCCCACGGTCAGATTTCCAACCACGACGACGAGGCACCCGAGCGGCTGGTCGTGGAAAATCCGCCGCCGGTAAAGCCAGTAACGCAGTTGCACGATCCCGCTGAACAAAAACGACAGCGCCTGCAAAAACCCCGCGAACAACGTCGCCGCCGTTCCCTCCGCGCGGCCAAAAATCACATCGATGGCGAAGGCTTCGAAGTTGCGGAATTTTTTTTTGAACCAGGAGGACATGCGGCGTGGACGCTTGAAAAGGATGTTGGATGCGCGGGTGGCGCGGACGGAATTGCGGACGGAATTGCGGATGGGATTGCGGATGGTCTTGCGGATGGTCTTGCGGATGAGATTGCGGACGGGATTGAGGATGAGATTGCGGACGGGATTGAGGATTGACGATAAGGTCGGTGTGTCGTTCGTTCACCGCTTTCTATCACGACGTTGGTCATACCATGCAACTCAATCTCGTAAAATCAAAGATACATCGCGCCGAGGTCACCGACATGAGCCTCCACTACGAAGGCAGCCTTGCCATCGACTCCGAACTCATGGACATGGTCGGTTTGCGCCAGTATGAAAAAATCCTCGTCAGCAACCTCGCCAACGGCGAACGCTTCGAAACCTACGCCATCGCCGCCCCCGCCGGCTCGCGCATTTTCAGCCTGAACGGCGCCACCGCCCACCTCGGCAAACGCGGCGACCTCATCACGATCATGAACTTCGCGCTGGTCGACGAAAAGGAGGCCGCCGGCTGGGCGCCGCGGGTTCTCCTCCTGTCCGAATCCAACAAAAAGATCGTGAAACTCTCCCACAAATAACACCAACGCCCCCCGGCGCCCCCAACATTCCCCAAAAAACGCCTGAAAAATTTCACCAGCCAAAAATCGAACACCACCAATCCAAAATCGAGAATCGAAAATCCAAAATTTCCCACATGAGCTACAAACTCTTCATCCCCGGCCCAATCGCCGTTTCTGAAAAAACGCTCCGCGCCATGGCACAACCCATGATCGGACACCGCAGCGCCGACTTCGTCGCGCTCTACAGCGCGCTCCAGCCGGACCTCCAGTCCCTGATGTACACGAAAGACCCCGTCTACATCAGCACCAGCAGCTCGTGGGGCAGCATGGAGGGAGCCATCCGCAACACCGTCAAAAAGAAAGTGCTCAACTGCATGAACGGCGCCTTCTCCGACAAATGGCTCGACGTCTCCAAACGCTGCGGCAAGGACGCCGCCGGCCTCAAATTCGAGTGGGGCCAGCCCGTCGACCCCGAGGCGCTGCGCAAGGAACTCGCCACCGGCCAGTACGACGCCGTCACCCTCATTCACAACGAAACCTCCTGCGGCTGCATGAGCGACCTGCCCGCGCTCATGAAAGTGGTCCGCGAGTTCCCCGGCGTCATATCCATCGTCGACACCGTCAGCTCCTTCAGCGTGGTGCCGGTGAAAAAAGACGAACTCGGCATCGACGTGCTCATCACCGGCTCGCAAAAAGCCCTCGCCCTCCCCCCCGGCATCTCGCTCCTGTCGGTCTCGAAACGCGCGCGCGACCGCGCCGCCACCGTCGAAGGCCGCGGCTACTATTTCGACTTCCTCGAATTCCACGCCAACTGGGAAAAAAACATGACGCCGAGCACGCCCGTCATCCCGCTCCTCTACGCGCTCAAGTCGAAAATCGAAGACATCAAAACCGAGGGAATCGACGCCCGCCACGCCCGCCACGCGCAGACCAACAAAATGATTCGCGACTGGGGTTATTCGAAAGGATTCAAACTCTTCCCCGAAGAGCGTTACGGCTCGATCTCGCTGAACTGCTTTGCCAATACGCTCAACATCGACACCGCCGCGCTGAACAAAATCCTCAAAAGCGAGCATCACCTCGTGATTGACGGCGGCTACGGAAAGCTGAAAGGCAAAACCTTCCGCATCTCGAACATGGGTGATGAAACCGCCGAAACAATCAGCGCGCTCATCCAGTCGCTCGACGCCGCGCTCGCCAAGACGCCAAAGATGGCGGCGTGAGAAGGCGAAGAAGTAAAAAAGCACGCCGCCGCCCCTGAGTGATGCCCGTTAGTGATGCCGGCTTGACCAAAACCTAGTATCCCATAACACGTTATAATTCGCATACGTTCTTTTGAATATATCAGTTGGTAACTGATGTTACGCGGCACGTAGGGCCTGACCTTGTGTCAGGCCGTGCACGCGTGGGAAGTCACACTGGTAATTCGTGGCCTGACACAAGATCAGACTTTGCAAAAGTCCGCGGGCGCATCTCAAAAACTGGACAGAAGGAGGGAACCCTAAGGAGAGGAAAGATGTATAAAGGGGGATATGATTATACAAAATATTGATGTTAAAAGAAATGAAGCAGGCAGGTTAAGCAGGGTAAGCAGATGCGTGCCTGTATGCGAGAGGGTGGATCGGATAAGGCAGGAGAGCTGCAGATGGCAGGAGCAGATGGAGGAGCAGATGAGCGAGGGAGGGAATGAAGGAAACGCCGGGCAGATGGAAGAGATGATAGGGAAAAGAAGCCGGGAGCTGTCGAGGGTGGCGCTGGAAGAAATGATGCAAGCGAAGGCCGGTCAAAGCGGGAAGAAGTGTCCGGTATGCGGAAAGGAGTTGATCAGGAACAAGGCCGGTGCGGAGCAGACGATCGAGAGCCGGTTCGGGC
>JAISGL010000122.1 GCA_031263125.1 Opitutaceae bacterium
GTCGTCGGGGAGGCTGGCGCGTTGCGCATCCTTGTGGATGCGTTCGCGCGCTTCTGTCACCAAGTCCGAAAATGTCGTCAGCGCCACAAGTTGCCTCGGGGTAAACAGGTCGCCGTAAGTAGTGAGACCATAGAGCGGTGGAGAGAACCATCGTGGATTGTCAGGCATCGCAACTTCGGGTTTCCATTTGGGTTTTGCCTGTTGTGCAGCTTTTTCCATTTCCGGTGTGGGCGAGAGATAAACGCGTCCGCGTTCACCTTCGGCAACAATCGCCATTAAACGCGCTCCCATGCGTCCGGCGTTAGCTTCCGAATAAATGTGTTCGCTTGCAATCGAGATTCCTGAAATCACGCAGCGGAAGTTTGCGCCGCGCGCGAGTTTGGTGCCGTTTTTGGCGGTTTCGGAGTCGTCGGGTTTGCCGGTTTTGACGGTGAAGCGGTAGCTGTTTCCCTCGATGACAGGTTGCACGCAGGCTTCCTTGCCGGGCTTGGTGGAGAGCATGAAGGTGGAGGCGAGCGGCACGTCCACGTCGGTGAGCGCGGGGTTGGGGCTTTTGACGGTGCGCGCCCAGAGCCAGGCGATGACAGTGAGTTTTTCGCCGACAAGGTTTTTCAGGTCGGGGCGTTCGCGCGCCATTTCGGCGGTGATTTCGATTTTGGGGTAGAGGTGGCCGATGCGTTTTTCGGCTTCGTCGCGCATCCACCGGCCGTAGTGGCGCACGTCGTCGGCAAGACCTTGCGCGCCGCGCCATGTCTTGGTGCCGAGCTGGCCTTGGCGGGCGGCGGGATTCACGGGCGGGAGGCCGGCAAACTTGGGCGGGATTTCGATCATGGCCTTGTTGATGAGGACGGCCACGGGGTTGAGGTCGGAGGCGTGGCTTTCGAGGCCGAGGCGCTGGGCTTCGAGCGGAAGCGCGCCGCCGCCGGCAAATGGGTCGTGGAAGCCGGGGAGTTTTTCGGGGTCGTAGAGTTCGCGTGCGCGCGGGTCGGCGGCGTGGTCGGCGCAGGTGCGGCGCCAGCTTTCGCGGATTTCGCGGCGGGCGGCGGCGAGGACTTCCTCGTTGGTGGTGTTTTCCCAGACGACGAGTTTTTCGATGAGGGCGAAGAGGCGCCGGCGTTCGCGCTGGACGGCTTCGTCGGTGGGAAAAAGATCGGGGCGGCTGGCGGGGTCGTCCACCATCTGGGCGAAGATGACGGCGCGCGCGGCGGCGAGCGGTCGGCGCGCCCACCAGAGGTGGAGTGTGGAAGGATGCCCGTGACGGATGGATTTCTCGCGCGCCGAGGCGGCGTTGATGGCGTCAAGCGGAAGGGCGACTTCGATGAGTTTTTTGCGAACGGGAACGGGCATGGAGGGAAGGGCTGAAGGACTGAAGGGCTGAAAGGCTGAAGGTGAAAAGTGCGGAGAGGGAGGTGATTTTTGAACCGCGAAGGGACGCGGGTGGACGCGAAAAAATAATGGGAAATCGTTTATGGCCAGCGTTGGATTTCAATTCCTCGGTCGTCGTAGATGATTACTGATTGCGGCACGACAATGGCGGTTGGAAAGATGACCATGTTGAATCCGTTGAATCCGCGCACGCGAGCAGCGTCAGAGGGATATCTGATGGCCGAGAAGCGTTGTTGCTTGGAGACGGCCTCGCCGAGGCGCTGGGTTGTTGATGGCCGCGGGACAAATTGCCACGGCGCAGTCAGGTCGGCTTGAGTCAGATTTAAGGCGGCCAGTATTGTTGCGTCACCCAAGTCAAGTGTCACTACCGATGCTTCAACGGAGTAGAGGACTTGCTGGAGCTGGTTTTGCATTTGCCGGGAGCGACGTTCCCACTCTTCGCCTGCTGTGGTGGCATCCCCGGAGACATAAAGCGCACGGATTTTGTCTGGATTGTAGCGATTAGAATAACCTGATGTATAGAGATAATCCGCAGGTTTTATTTTTTCCAAATAACATCGGGAAACCATTCGCCGAAACGTTTGAGTGCGAATTGGAGGGCAATTGATGCCAGATAGAAGAGCTGGAAAATCCATCGGCATCAGGTGGCTTCTCCCGTGAGAGCGCCGAGAACGAATCCCGCGACATCGCGGACCCGTCTCTCGCGTATCCAATGCAATGGTGGGAGGCCTTGCATGTGTTCATTGGGTGTGCGCAGCCATTTGCGAAAATCCTTGTCGCCGCCAGACACGGCCAGGCGCAACGAGGCGATGTCGTCGAACGGGCGCAACGCTTCCTGAAGCGAATCGGCATCAGGCGTTTTGCTGAGTGTGGCACGGTTGTCTTTACCGATGACGCGGCCTATCTCGGCGACAGGGATGTCGAAGAGTCCGGAGATGAGCTTGATTGAGAGGTTGCCACGACTGGTGCGCAGGTCAGAATTGGACACGCGCAGGGCGGGATTTGCGGGCGCCGCAAGTGCAGGCGCGGTTGGGAAAGACAGATTGCTTTCGCGTTCAGCATGGCGCAGGGCGAGGAATTTGACGATTGATGCAAAGACGTCGGGCTTGCCCGCGAAATCAATGTCCACAAGGGCGGGTTTGGGCAGTTTGAAATAGAGGCCGGTGGCAAGTTCAGCGCGGCAGTGGAGGGATGCTTCGCCGGATATGAATATGTGAAAAGGTCCGGTGGCCTTTGTTTGGAGTTCCGCAAGATGTGTCGAAATATCCACCCACCACCGGTCAAGAGTGGTTGCTTCCGACTGCTTGAAATCAATCCATGTAAAATCAGCGGGGCCGCGTCTTCGTTGCAGCTTTTTGATGGGTGTTTCTTCAATGTGCCAGCGTATGCCTGGCGTGCTTTTTGAATCGAGCGCATCGGCGGTATCGCGGGGAATGCGGCTTCCCGTGGGTGTCGCATAGGCGAATTTCAATTTTTCGAGTGTTGCCATACACGGATGAGTCAACTCATGGGCAACTAAATGTCAACCGATTGTTGAAATTACATAACTGGCCTGCCGTTTGCCTGCGTCGGCGAGAATGGCTTCAACCAGCGGCTTCAGGATGCAGCCGTCATTGGTGGGGTCTTCAGGGATGACGAGGACTTTGAAACTTATAACGCGGCTTCCATCCATCCTTCGGCAAAGAGGTCACCAATGGGCGTTGGTGCCGATGAAGATGTTCAGCGCGCCAAGTTTTAGATGCACGTCCCGCAGGCTTTTGAAGTTTTTAATGTGCAGTGTTTTTATCATGGCATGGCAGTGGGTTGACGGACGGATTGTTTGAATGAAATGGGTGAGTGAAAAATCACATTGTATGGCGTTGGTTGTCGAAAGGATTTTGACCGGATTGGACGAGTGGGCATTATGCCTGGCGGATGAGGTCGTTGATGCGCAGCGTGCGGCTGGCTTCGGCGAAGTCGGGTTCTTGCGTGAAGGGGCGTGGCACGTAGTTTGGCGCGGCGGGTTTGCCGTCGGGGTGGATGCGGACGATGGCCAGGCGCCATTGGTCGGGTTGGTTCAGGGCGGTGCGGATTTCGTTGGCGGTGACGGTGATGGTGTCCGCCGTGGCGATGCGGCCTTTCACTTCGATGAAGCGCAGGCTGCCTGTCTTCGCGTCGCGGCTTTCGATGTCGTAACCGAGGTTGTGTTCGGAGACGTCGCGAGGGGTGTTGCCGAGGGAGCGTTCGTGGGCGAGGACGGCGTCCATGGCGAGGCGTTCGACTTCGCGGTCGCTTGTGCCGTAGGGCGCGGCGGGGTCGCAGACGACGGGTTCGGCAACAGGCTGGTTTTGCGCGAACCAGCCGGCGGGGATGATGAGCGCGCCACCGAGGACGGCGGGCGGGCGGGTGACGAGTTTTTTCTCCGCCTCCAATTCGGCGGTGCGAATATTGAGGCGTTCGGAGAGGCGGTCGGCGCGTTGCCGGGCCTGGGTGGAATTGATGCCGCCACGGTATTTGCCGGCTTCTTCCGCGGCGCGGAGTTTGTTGGCCTGGTTGTCCCAATAATTGATTTCGCGGGTGAGGCGTTGGTGAACCTGCTCCATGGTTTTGCGGATGTGCTCGGCGCGACGCGTGGAAACGGATGCGAGGTGTTCGGGGACAAGGTGCTGGATGGCGTAACTGGTGGCGCGTTTTTCAAGGCCGTCCATGAGCCAGGGAGCGTCCATGAGCGGCTTGAGCGATTCCAGTTGTCCGGGTGTGGCCGGGATGCAGTCGAGGTAGGGCGCGTGGCCGGCGCGGGTGGCGCGGCCGGTTTCGTCGAGGTAAACGAAATCGAGACGGCGCGAGACCGTGGTGGGGCCGCGTCCGGCGTTTTCGGGTTTGGCGTCGGTGATGGTGTGTTCGAGATAAAGGAGGACGCGGGGGGCGGCGCTTTTGTCGAGCGGATCAATGAGCACGGCGCCTTGGCGGAGAAGGTCGCGGTGGCGCTCGAGGACGAGGTCAACGGTGGCATCGAGAAGCGGGTGGCCGGGCGCGAGCAGGGCGGCGGGGGGCTTGCCGTCGATGCGCATGGCTTGCTTGTGAAAGGTGACGCGTTCGTAGGCGCGGAGCACGGGCGCGCGCAGGCTGGTGGCGCGGTCGTGATGGCGGATGTCGGAGGGAACGTTGCGAATTTCGTAGCGCCGGGGTTCGCGTTTGGCGAGCTGGCCGCCGAGGCGCGTGAAGGCTTCCTGAAAAAAGGCGCCGATGTAGTGGGGCTGGAGGCGGCGGGCTTGGGCGCGTTCCATTTCCTCGCGTATGGCCTGCACGCGGCTGAGCGGGAGGTTGTCCTGGGTGAGCTGGCGTTCATCGAGGAGTTCGCGAAGGCGTGCGGTGTCGAGGTCGTGCCTGATGACGCGTTCGAGGCGGGCGCGGGCTTCGGGAGTGTCGTTTTGGCGGATGGCGTCGATGAGGAGTTCCTTGAGCGACTGGCCTTGGAGAACTTTGCCGAGCACGTCGAACACGGCGTCGGAACCGAGGGCTTCGCGTTGTTCTTCGAGTTTGCCGAGGAGGCGGTGAAAGACTTCGCCTTCGCGGGTGTCCCTGGCGACGAGGTTCCAGAGGTGGCATTGGTCGCGCTGGCCGATGCGGTGGATGCGGCCGAAACGTTGTTCGAGGCGGTTGGGGTTCCAGGGGAGGTCGTAGTTGACCATGAGGTGCGCGCGCTGGAGGTTGATGCCTTCGCCGGCGGCATCGGTGGCGACGAGGATGGAGACGGCGGGGTCGCCGGTGAAGGTTTCCTGGATTTTGCGGCGGTTTTCACGCGGGGTCTGGCCGTGGATGGCAACGACGGCGTCAGGGTTGCCGAGGAAGGTGGTGAGTTTGCGGACGAGGTAGTTGAGGGTGTCGCGTTGCTCGGTGAAGATGACGAGTTTGCGGCGGTTGCCTGATTCGTCGAACATGTGGGGATTGTCCGCGAGGGTTTCGCGGAGTTTTTGCCATTTGGCGTCGGTGTCGGAGCGACAGAGCGCCTGGGCGCATTTTTCCAAGTCGCGCAGGAGGATGATTTCCTTCTCAAGCTCGGCAATGGTTTGCGCGGCGGTGGCGGCATCGACGAGGCTGGCCTCGGTTTGTTCCTGCTCGGTTTCGGGCGCGTCGTCGAGGTCGTCGAGGTCTTCGATGTCGAGGTCGTCGTCGTCATCCCGGAGGTGGAGCGCCGCGTCGCGGCCACGGCGGAGGCGTTGTTCTTCGCGGAGGCGTTGTTCGAGGCGTTCGCGGCGACGTTGAAGGGATTTGTGGATGGCCTCGGGAGACGAGGCGAGGCGGCGTTGGAGGATGGTGAGGGCGAAACCAATGGTGCCCCGGCGTTTTTCGCTCTGGAGTTTGTCGGCGAGGTTGAACTGGTCGCGAACGTATTCGGTGACTTTGCCGTAAAGGCCGGCCTCCGCGGACGAAAGCTCGCAGGAAAGCGTATGCGCGAAACGTTCGGGGAAGAGCGGTTTGCCCTCCATGGTGACGAGGTTTTCCTTCACCATGCGGCGCATGAGATCGCTGACGTCCTGCGCATGGACGCCGTCGCGGAATCTTCCCTCAAAGCGGTCGCCGTCGATGAGCGAGAGAAAAAGCTGAAAGTCTTCCTCCTTGCCGTTGTGCGGCGTGGCGGTGAGGAGGAGAAGCTGGCGGGTGCTTTTGGAGAGGCGCTGGCCGAGTTGGTGACGTTTGGTGTATTTGATTTCACCGCCGAAGTGGGAGGCGGACATTTTGTGCGCTTCGTCAACGACAACGAGGTCCCAATCCACCTGGGCGAGCCGGGCCTGGATGTCTTCGTTGCGGCTGAGTTTGTCGAGGCGGCAGATGCAGAGGTTGTGTTCGAGGAACCAATTGCCGGTGCGGGAGGTTTGCATGGCATCGTTGGTCATGATGTCGAATGGAAGGTTGAACTTCTGATCAAGTTCATCCTGCCATTGCTCAACAAGGACGCCCGGCGAAACAATGAGGCACCGGGCGACATCGCCGCGGATAACAAGCTCCTTGATCAGCAAACCCGTCATGATGGTTTTGCCGGCGCCGGGGTCGTCGGCCAGCAGAAAGCGGAGCGGCTGGCGCGTGAGCATCGTTTCGTAAACCGCGGTGATTTGGTGCGGAAGCGGCTCAACCGAGGAGGTGTTGACCGCAATCATCGGGTCGAAGAGAAAACCCAATCGGAGTCGTTGGGCCTCGGAAACGAGTTTGAAGAGTGCGCCACCGGCGCTGAAAGAAAGCGGGCGCGTGCGCCGGACGATTTCAAATTGGGGTTCCTGATCGCGAAAAAGGAGCTGCGTGCCGGGACGGCCCCCGGCATCGGTGAAAATGACCTCAAGCGTGTCGCCGCCGTGTTTCTCCGCGTGTTTGATCGTGACAATGGAATTGGGGAGAATGCCGCGGACGATGGTGTTGACGGTGAGTTCTTCGAGGCGGGCCATGATGAGAATGAGAAGCGGTGGAAATATATGATAAAAATCAAACATGATTTAACTTCATGGCTACGCAGGGGAGCAACCAGAAGTTGTGTCAGCGAAGTTGTGTCAGCGGGCGCTTGCGCTGGAAGGCGGACTTGGGATGACGATGTCGCATTTTTTCACGCGGGAATTATTGACTGATGTTACGCGACCGGCAGGGTTTTGTAGGGCCTGACCTTGTGTCAGGCCGCGAATTACCTGTGTGGCCTCCCACGCGAACGCGGCCTGACACAAGGTCAGGCCCTACGCACCGCG
>JAISGL010000179.1 GCA_031263125.1 Opitutaceae bacterium
AGTCCGAACAACGCCTTCATGGTGCGCTGATTTTTGAATAATTTTTCCAGGATGAGCATCCCCTCAGCCTTATCACCCTCTGTTTTCCTGGCAAGTATTATATCACAACATGTCTAATAAAAAAAAGAATGCATCCCGGAGGGATGCCAGAGGCGTGTGACATGGGTCTCTGGCATCCCTCCGGGATGCGGTTTTTGTATGCGATTATAACCGGTGGTGTCGCTCGCAAAGCCTCGCTTAACCACCGGTCTAAGTTCTGGCAAGCCTCCGGCTTGCCCCGGCGGTTTCGGCGGTCCCAGCGGTCCCGGCGGTCTCGTCGGTCTCGGCGGTCTCGGCGGTACCGCCATGCAAAAAACTTGCTGCTGCGTAACATCAGTCAGCAGTAAGATAACTGATGTTACGCAGCCGGCAGATTTCGTAGGGCCTGACCTTGTGTCAGGCCGCGAAGTACCTGTGTGGCCTCCCATGCGAACGCGGCCTGACACAAGGTCAGGCCCTACGGACCGCGTAACATCAGTAAGATAATGCGAACTTTTATGCGTTATGGGATACTACACGGCTTCGGCGAGGGCTGGCCCTTGGCGTTGTGCGGGCATGATATGCGCGGGCATGGTATGCGCGGGCAAGTCGCGTCCGGGCAGGTTGAGGGTGAGGATGCCGTTGTGCAGCTCCGCGGTCATGCCGGCCGGGTCGCAGGCGCAGCCTATGCGCAGTCGCAGGAGGTAGTCGCGTTGCGCGCGTTCGAGTTGGAGGCCGCCCCAGTTCGGGCGCACAAATCGCTCCTTGCGCGCCGTGATCGTGAGGTCCGGGCCTCGCATCGTGATGTCCACGCCCGAAGCGACGACGCCGGGGATGTAGACGGTGAGCTTCATGGAGGCATCATCGTACTGACAATCGTAGTGCGGATTGCGGAAGCCGGATTTTGCAATGCGGCTGCTGCTGGCGGTGTCGTTGGCGGTGGTGTCGTCGGTGGTGGCGGTGGTGTGGATCATTGTGTGTATGTGTATGTGTGGGTGTATGTGTGGGCAGTTGCTCCGCTCCCGATTTTGGGAAGGCCGGGCTTTGCTGGCTGAGCGTGTTCCGAAAAAAACCGGAATTGTTTTACGCCGCGCGGTCCGTGCCGTTGGTTTTCGTGGTCCAGGATTTGACGGAAATCTGTCGCACCCAGACGCAGAAAACGCATGCACAGACCTTCGTAAACGAAGCGCCGGCATGGCTGCGGAGATGTTGATTGGACAGATTCATATCGTGTGGACTGACGGCGCACATGGATATGAACGCGCGGTTTCCCGGCAAGTTTTTATTTTGGCACGGAAAACTTTTTCCGTAGGTTTACCGCACTTTATGAAATCACTGGATGACAATTCGACGACGGTGGCGGAACTGAAGGCGCGCATTCTCGCGTTCGTACACGAGCGCGACTGGGAGCAGTTTCATGCTCCGAAAAACCTGAGCATGGCGCTCGCCGCGGAGGCGGGCGAGTTGATGGAGCATTTTCTATGGGCGGACGCGGACGCGTCGCGCGAGGCCGTGCGGAAGGACGCGGCGCGGCGCAAAAAAATCGAGGAGGAGCTTGCGGACGTGATCATCTACGCGCTCGAATTCGCCAACGCGACGGACATCGACGTCGCGGCGGCGATCGAGTCGAAGATGGAGGCGAACGGGAAAAAGTATCCCGTCGAAAAAGCGCGCGGGCGGTCGGAGAAATACACGGAGTTGTGAGTTCAGGACGATGGCGTTTTCCCAGGATTATCAGGACCGATTCGGCGGGGTGGGGCGGCTGTTTGGCCGCAAGGGGCTGGAGCGTCTGCACGGCGCGCACGTGTGCGTCGTGGGCGTGGGCGGCGTGGGGTCGTGGGCGGCCGAGGCGCTGGCGCGCTCGGGCGTGGGGGCGATTACGCTCGTGGATTTGGACGACGTGTGCGTGACGAACGTGAACCGCCAGCTGCCCGCGATCGAGGGCGAGATCGGGCGTCCGAAAGTCGATGTGCTGGCGCGGCGGGCGCGGCTCATAAATCCGGGGATTGGCGTCGTGGCGCGCGCGGAATTTTTCACGGCGGCGACGGCGGAGCGTTTGCTTGAGGCGCGGTTTGATTGCGTGATCGACGCGATTGACTCGGTGACGAACAAGGCGCTGCTCATCTCCGGGTGCGCGCATCGCGGGTTGCGTTGCGTGACGGTGGGCGGCGCGGGCGGGAAGCGCGACGCGAGCGCGATTCGCACGGGCGATCTGGGCGAATCGGTGAAGGACGATTTGCTGCGGCTGGTGCGGAAAAAATTGCGGCGCGATCATGGCTTCGCGCGCGGCGAGGGGCACCGGTATGGCGTGCGCTGCGTGTATTCGGCGGAGAAACCGGTTTTCCCGTGGGCGGACGGGACGTGTTCGACCGAGCCGGAGCCAGGGGGCAACTTGAAGCTGGATTGTGAGAGCGGGTTTGGCACGGCGGTGTTTGTCACGGGCGCGTTTGGCCTCGCGGCGGCTGGCGAGGCGGTGCGGATGATTGCGGGGGAGTGAGCGGGGCGCGGCGGCTGGGTGGTGGCTGGGTTGCGGCTGAATTGCGTGGCGCGGGCGGTCGGGTTGCAGGTGAAGGCTGCGCGGGTGGCGAAAGTGGCGCGGGTGGCGTGGGTGGCGCGGACGATGCGGGCGGTACGGGCGGCGTGGGCTGCGCGGACAGCGTGGGTGGAGCGGGCGGTGCGGGCGGCACGGGTAGCGTGGGCGACGCGGGTAGCGCGGGCTGCGCGGGCGGCGAAGGCTGCGTGGGTGGCGAAAAAAGTCTGTTCGGTTTTGCCGCGGCGCGGGATTATACAGGTAAACGAGACCATTCCATGTCCACCGATGCCGAGTTGCTTGGGGCTTATGCCGGAAACCGTTCCGAGACGGCTTTTGCCGAATTGGTGGAGCGGCGCATCGGGTTTGTTTATGGCACGGCGTTGCGACAAACCGGCGGCGACGCGCACGCCGCCCAGGATGTGACGCAGGCGGTGTTTTCGCTTGTGGCAAAAAAAGCGGCGATGCTGGCGCATCATGAAAGTTTGTCCGGCTGGCTTTATACAACGGCAACACATATCGCGCGTCGCTCCTGGCGCGACGCGCAGAGCCGGCGAAAACGCGAACAGGAGGCCGCAATCATGAACGAAATCGAGAAAGACGGCGCGGCGCGCGTGGCGCACGCGACGCATGATGTGCATGGTGACGCGGCGCATGGTGCGCCTGATGACGCGGACAGGCTGCGTCCGCTGCTCGACGAGGCGCTGGGCGCATTGCGCGAGGGCGAGCGCGAGGCGGTGCTGTTGCGATTTTTCGAGGGGCGCGGATTTGCGGAGATCGGCGCCGCGCTGAAAATGTCCGAGGACGCCGCGCGCATGCGCGTGGCGAGGGCGGTTGAAAAAATGCGCGGTTTGTTTGCGAAGCGCGGCGTGACATCGTCCGCCGCGGCGATGGGCACGTTGATGACGGCGGAAGCGGCGCAAGGAGCGCCGGCGGGACTGGCGGCGAGTGTGTCGGCGGGGGCGGTGACGTCGGCGGGGGCGATAACTGCAACGTCGGGAGCGGGCGCATTTTTGGTTTTTATGTGTTCGGCAAAAATAACAATGCTCACGGTGCTTGTGCTGTGCATTGCGGGCGGCACTGCGTATTACGGAGCGCGACGGCAGCGCGCGGCTGAAGAGAATCTGGCGGCGGCGAAAGCTGAGAATGCCAGATTGCTCGGACAACTGGCCGTGGCCGGGCGAAAGACAGAATTTTTGGAAGGTCACGCCACGCCAGCAATGAGGAGCACACCGGAGAACGCCAGTACCGCCATCATGGCGGGGCGAAAACTTCTGGCCGAGCATCCAGAGGTAAGGGCGAAGTTGGATGCGGCCGGACGGGCCGGCAGTTTTGCCAGCTCATTCTGGGTGGCGCGGGAGATGGGTTTGTCCGCCGATCAAAGCGACGCGCTGGCGGAGATTTGCGCGGAGGGAATCCGTAGCTCAAATCGCGATATTCCAGGATATGGTTCCGTGACGCTTGAGAGCCGAAATTCGGGGGACGCCGCCCGGAGGGAGGCAAAAATCCGCGAGTTTTTGGGCGGGGATGGTCTGGCGAAATACAAGGAGTTATCGGATCGGTATTCCGCGGTCTCGCGGTATTCCCGGTCGCTCGCGTCGGCGCTCCATTTCACCGACACTCCGTTAACGAGTGCGCAGGCGCAGGCGTTGGCGCAGGTCTGTTTGGACATGAAAAAAGGGCGGGCAAACCATGTTGATATGGAAACGTGGTGGGCCGAAGTGGTCGGACAGGCGGGTGCGTTTTTGTCGGAAAAACAAATCGTCGTTTTAGGCACGATGGCGGAGCAGTATCAGTCCGATTACGTGAAGTGGCAGCGAATTGATGCGGTCGCGGACGAACGGGCAAAAAACAAATCCAGATGAAAATATGAAAGCGCGCGTCAAAATTGGAAATGCTTTGCCCGTCCGAAATACATTGCTCGCGGCATTGGCGGTTATCGCGGTTGTTCTTACGAGTGTTTGGATGCGGCAATCCTTGAGGAAGACCGGGGCGGACAATCGTGCGTGCGCGGAATTGTTGCAGAAGAATGCCACGCTCAGGGCGCAGATTCGCAAGGCGCAGAGCCGACAGGCCGGGGAAGAACAGGCGGGGATTGTAATGCCGGCGAATATGTCTCTTGCACAAATGGATGAGGCCCGGCGGGCGGAGCGGGAGGAACGTTTGCGCCAGATTCGGGTGAAATCGGAGGCAGAGGCAAAATCCTTCAATGCGCGGATCGAGAACGATCATGAATTTGCGTTCAAATATTATGCGGCGGAACGCGCAAAAATTGATCGCAGCCACGGACTGTTCCTTTGCAGCCTGCGCCTGTCACCGGAGCAACGCGGCGCGATTGCCGAGGCTTTTTTTGCGCGGGCACAGCGTCTCGATTTGATGCGGAGGCGTTTGCGCGCAGGCGAGTTGCCGTACGATGATTGGGACACGCGGAAAGAGATGAGTGACCAGGCGCAAAACGAATTGCGCGATGCCATCGCCGGGATTGCGGGGGAGCGTGCGGTCCGGGAGTTCGACCAGTATGAGCGTGCGCGACCGGCGTGGGATTATGTGAATGGTGTTGCGACGGAATTGGCGCTCGGGCCGGCGCCGCTGAGTTTGGAGCAGGCATTGGGTCTGGCATCGGCCATTGCCGGGGGGAGCGAGTCTTTTCGAATGGGCGGGAATGTTGTTGCGAAGGGAATGGATTGGCAGCGTGTGGATGCGAAGGCGCAAGCGATTTTGAGCGCCGGGCAATTAGAGTTTTTTGCCAAGGCCCGGATCGAGGTTGAGCCGGGGGACAACGCGCTTGCGTCGCGGCAATTTGCCGAGTTTCAGCAGGCGCTTGAAAAACTGGGAAAATAAAAAAACGCGAACCGTCGCGGGTTCGTGTTTGAGGGTTTTTTCCAAGGAACGCCGGGCCGGGGGCCGGGGCCTGGCGCTGCCGGGATTAAATGATTTTTCGAGCAGTTATTGGTTTGTGTCTGCCTGATAAATCATAAAACTGCGCATCCTGCATGCCCAGCCGCTTTATATTAGCAATCATCATATGTTTTGGCGTTTGTCCGGTGGCGTTTTCCCAGTCCGTGGTGAACAGAGCGCCGACCAACGGCACGGCTGTCTCATCGTTTCGCAGTCTGCTGCCGGCAAAACCCAGGGTGACTTTTGCCGTTCAGGCGACAAATGCCGGCGGTCAGGAAAACAGTCACATATATGGCTGGATGAGGGTCATCGCCGGTGAGCAGAAGTATATTCCCCCGCCTGAAAGCGGACCTGCGAATGGCGTTTCCGACCACTCGCTGGAGCAGGATTCAGATGTCGTGATGATGGAGGAATTTGTTGTCACTGAAGACAGGCTGAAGACGCCCGACATAAAGACGACCGCACCTGCCGGGGTGCATGGTTTCAATAATGCGGAGGGCGGCGTTTTTGCGAGGAGCGAAGGCAAACGGATGACTGTGGAAGTGCTCCGCATCAATCCGAACGAGGGCATCCGGTTGTTCAAGATGTCGTGGTGAATGCCCCTTCGGTGCGCGCGCGTGCGTCCGAAATACTTTGTTCGATTTGGGAAAGTGCGGCGATAATCTTAATGAAATAACACATGATGGATGACGCCGAACTGTTGCGCAGCTATGCCGAGACCCGCTCTGAAACGGCTTTTGCCGGATTCGTGGAACGGCGCGTCGGTTTTGTGTACGCGTCCGCACTCCGGCAGGTGGGCGGTGATGCGCATGCGGCGCAGGATGTCACGCAGGCGGTGTTTGTGCTGGCGGCGAAAAAGGCAGGGCGTCTTGCAGGGCATGCGTGTCTTGGCGGGTGGCTCCACACGGCGACGTGCAATGTGGCGCATGGCGTTTTGCGCGAAGCATGGCGGCGGCGCGCGCGCGCGAACAGGAGGCTTTGCGCATGAGCGAAATTGAACACGACCAAAGTGCGCGCGGCGCGGACGAGGGGAATGGCGCAAACGAGGGGGAGAATGATGATCCGGCAAAGCTGCGTCCGTTGCTGGATGAGGCGCTTGCGGCGTTGCGCGAGGGCGAACGCGAGGCGGTGGTGATGCGTTTTTTCGAGGGGCGGGCATTTGCTGATATCGGCAAAAAATTCAAAATGTCCGAGGCCGCCGCGCGCATGCGCGTGGCGAGGGCGGTTGAAAAAATGCGTGCGAAGTTTGCCAGGCGCGGCGTGACGTCGTCCGCCGCGGCGGTGGGCACGCTGATGACGGCGGAAGCGGCGATGGGGGCGCCGGCGGGACTGGCGGCGAGTGTGTCGGCGGGGGCGGTTTCATCGGCGGGAGCGATGGCTGCAACGACGGGAGCGGGCGCGCTTTTGATTTTTATGAGTTCGACAAAAATAACGATAGCCGCGGTGGCGGCACTGGTCGCGGCGGCAGGCGGTGTGTTTTATGGCGCGCAGAAGGAGCGCAGTGCGTCGGCGGCACTCGCGCAGGCGCGTCAGGAAAACGAAAAACTGGCGGAGCAGTTGAGCGCATTGGAGAAAGGGCGCGGCGGGGCGGCGGGCGCGGTTGCAGCCGCGCCCAAAGCCAATCCGCTGGTGGCGGGAGAGGCGTTGCTGGCCGCCCATCCCGAGATCAGGGAAAAGGTGAACGCCTTGAAAAAAGCGAACGGGACAAGCAGCACTTATCGATATGCAAAGGCGCTTAATCTGACGCCGGAACAAAGCGATAAACTTGCTGAAATCGTGGGGCGGAGTCGTGGTGTTACCATCACATACAAAGCGCCGGGATATGGTGACGTGGTGTTCGATCCTTCTCCCACCGGACCGATGGACAAAAGTTACTGGGAGGAAATGCGTGTCGTGGTGGGTGATGAGAATTTTGAAAAACTTCAATATTTGTGGAAACGCAATTATCGGGGGACATCTTATTCCAAGGAGTTGAGCATGAGGCTGTATCTCAGTGATGCGCCGCTCACATCACAACAGGCGTGGGGGCTGGATGATATCAGCTATGATATTACGGAAAAATTTGGGTACTCCATAACTTCGGATGAGCGGTGGCAAATGTTCCGGGACCGGGCTGAAGCGGTTTTGCTGCCGGAGCAAATGCGGGCGTTTAATGATGTTGGCGATAAGTATATATTGATACGCGAAATTTCAAAAGTGAGGGCGGCTCTCAGGGAGGAGTCGGTTGAATCAAAATGAAAAAATACATCAATCTCTTGTTAACAGTGGTGGCGGTTGCGGCGGTGGTTGTCGCGGCAGTCGCGGTCAATCGCCTGCTGGCATCGGCGCGCGCCAGTGATGCCGCGCTGGCAGGCGTTTTGGAAAACAATGCGTCACTGAAAGTCCGGATTGATGCATTGCAACC
>JAISGL010000186.1 GCA_031263125.1 Opitutaceae bacterium
TTCTTTCAGCCGGACGGGCCTCCCAAACCTCTGTGCCGCGCCGCTGCGGCGCGCTCCGTGCCCTCTGTGACAAAACAGACCCCTCAAAAACCTTTCGCATATCCTGCCGCCGTCATCCTCCTTTGGTTGCGGCTATGCCGCGCCGTGTAATCCGTGGTTAATTTAGTGGTTTGTTTTTTGTGGCAATTGGATTGTTGGTTTGAGCCGGATTGTTGGTTTGAGTCTGTTCCTTTGGTTGCGGCTATGCCGCGCTGTGTTGTGCGCCTCAGCCGCTGTTTTTTCCACCAGATGAGCGGGCCTGTCACCGACATGACGGCTATCAGGATGCCGGTGGCGGACACGGCGGCACGTCCAAGCGGGCCGCCGATGTCGCCGGAGTGTATCTGACGTTGCAGGGCGATCACGTGGTCGCCGAGGTTGCCGTCGCCGGGGATTGTCGCCGAGACGAGTTCGCCGGTGTCGGCATCGTAACAGAGAAAGGGGTCGCCCAAACCCGCGCCGCGATGGTTCTGGGTGGGGCGATACATCAGGCCGTAGAGGCGGTAATAGCTGTTATAAAAAATGAGGCCGGGGGTTTTTTTGATGCCGCGCGCGGTCGCGTCCTTTTCGGCGCGCGCGAGGATTTCCCGGTAGCCGAGCGCGGGTTCGATGTCGCGTTTTTCGGGGACGGGGTGGCGCGTAAGAAAGGCCGAGGGGGCCGGTTTCGAGAGGGTTGCGACCGCGCTGACAAAGCCCGATGGAAAATTCATATAGACCGAGGAGATCGCGAGGGGCAGGAGAATGATCCATAGCCAGAGGCCGATGACGCGGTGCCAGTTGAGCGCGGAACGCACGGAGGGGCCGCTGAGTTTCATGGTCCATTGGCGTCGCCAGCGGCTGAAAAAGGGGCGCGCCGGGGGGAGGGTGAGCGAGAGCGAGACGAAGGAGTCGAACACCCAGATGAGCGCGATGATGCCCATGAAAATGCGTCCGTTGCCGCCGAGAAGGATTTTCGAATGCAGGTCGGCGGTGAGCTGCATGATGTTTTCGCGGGAGATGCCGGTCGTCCGTGTGCCGCGTGTGCCGAGGACGCGTCCGGTGACCGGGTCGAGGTAAACGCGGTCAAACGCGAGGGTGCGCGGCGTTTTGGATGCGGAATCGTAGCGGCTTTCGACGCGGATTTCGGCGGAATTGCCGGTGTCGATTTTGAGCGGGACGAGCGTGACGCGCACGTTTGGATACGCTTTTTCGACGGCGTCGATCATTGCCTGCGGGGGGAGTTGCGCGCCGCGGCTGCCGGTGTGCGCGAGAGCGGAGTTGAGCCACGCGTCGATTTCATGCCGGTAGGCGAGGATGCTTCCGGTCAGGCCGGCCATGAACAAACACGCCGCCATCGTGAGGCCGGCGTAGCGGTGCAGCAGCACGCGGAACCGGCGCGCGCGGGCGGCGGCGGCGTTGCCATTGGCGGGTTTCGGGGCGGCGTCGGATGGAGCGACGCCGGGCGGGGTGGCGACGGGCGGGACGGTGTCGGGCGGGGCGGCGTCAGGCGGGGTGGTGTTGGGTGATGGTGGGTTGGTTTGCATATGCTGGCGGGTTGGCGGGGCGAAGTCTCCGGGTGAGGCGAAATTTCGCATGGCGAAATTTTCTTATTGGCCGATGTTACGCGGCAGCGTCTGGGAGCGTATGGCAGCGTATGGCAGCGTCTGGGAACGCGGGTATTTTTGCCCGCGATGCGTGTTCGAAAGACACCAAGTGGGCGCACGGTGTTTCGCGGGCAAAGATGCCCGCGCTCCCAGGAAAGGTCTTCGCGTTGCCTTCATTTAATCGCGGGTTTCGGTTTTGTTTGTGGTGGCGGAGAACGCGTCCACGCCTTTGGAGTTTCTTTGGCCGCGTAACGCGTAACATCAGTTGTTGATAACAGTTCACCCGGAGGGTTCGCGCCAGCTCAGAAATCCGCGGTCACGGAGAGCACGAAGGTGCGCGGGGCGCCGACCGTGACGTAACCGGCGGAGGTGAATCCGGCGGACGACCAGTAGTTGTTGTCAAGAATGTTGTCCATGTTGGCGCGGATGGTGAGCGGGGTTTTGCCGACGGTCATTTTGTGGCGCACGCCGGCATCCCAGCGCATCCAGCCGGGGATGGCGGTTTGGCTGGCTGCGTCGGCGTATTGTTTCGAGGTGTGGATGCCGCGTGCGAAGAGCGTGAGTCCTTTGAGCCAGGGCATATCCCATTCGGCGCCCATGTTGAGCGTGGTCACGGGAACGCCGAAGGCGCGGTTGCCGTTGGTGGCGGCGTTTTTCATGCCGCGCAATTCCGAGTCCATGAACATCACGCCGCCGAGGAGGCGCACGCCGGGGCGGATTTCGCCGACGCCGCTGATTTCGAGGCCGCGGTTGCGGGTTTCGCCGTCCGCGTCGTAGCGGTTGGCGACGGGGTCGGTGACGCCGACGGGTTGCGCGAGTTGGAAAACGCTCGCGGTGGCGAGAAACGCGCCGAGTTCGATTTTTATGCCGGCTTCGTATTGTTTCGTGCGGAAGGGTGCAAAAACTTCGCCGGCATTGGTGACGGTGGCGGGCGCGACGGGGCCTTGTTGCAGACCTTCCATGTAGTTTATGTAGAGCGAAACTTTTTCCCACGGTTTGAAAACGACGCCGCCACCGGGCGTGATGGCGTCTTCGTTGTAACGGTCGGTTTGCGCGCCGGTGTAGGCGAAGGCGGAGTTGCGGATTTTTTGCCAGCGCACGCCGCCGATGAGGGTGAGGCGGTCGCCGGGCATCGAGACGACGTCGGCAAGGGCGATGCCGCTGGTGGCGGTGCGGCCGGTGACGCCGGGGTTGAGCATGTCGCCGCCCCTGTAGGCGACGGCGGGTTTTGCGAATTGGGCGCCGGTGTAAATGTTGGTGGCGTTGGTGCGGACGCCCATTTCGTAGGCGGCACGTTTTTTGAGATGCGTTTCCGCGTAGCCGAGATTGATGCTGTGTTTGATGGAACCGGTTTTGAATCTGGCGCGCAGGCCGAGGTCGTGGCTGCGGTTGTTGTCCTTGTAGGGGACTTCGAGGAGGCTGGCGAGGGCGTCGCCGCCGGCGTTGCCGAGGTAGGGCGAGGAGTAGGCGCCGTATTCGTCGTCGGTCGCGCCGCCGAGTCCGGCGTAAACGGTCAGCCATTCGGTGGCATCGACTTCGGCGCGCATCATGCCGAAGTAACTTTGCGTGTAAGAATAGGTCCAGGCCTGGCCGAAATTTTCATCGCCGCGGGGCGCGCGGGGAAGCGTGCCGGCGGGGTAGGTGGTGACAAAAACAGCGGGGCGTCCGCGGTCGATGCGGTAGTTTTGGTAGGCGAGGTCGAGGGAGAGGCGGAGGCGGGCGGTTTTGTAATCGGCGCCGATGGAGACAAGGCCTTGTTCGCGGTGTTCGTCTTTGATGGAGGTTTCGCCATTGCGGTAAACCGAGTTGATGCGGATGCCGAACTGTTTGTCACGGCCCGCGCGGCGTCCAAGGTCGGCGTGCCAGCCGGCGAAGCTGTTGTTGGTGTAGTCGATGGTGACGCGGCTGACCGGCGCGTAGGTGGCGCGCTTGGGTTGGATGTTGATGGCGCCGCCGATGCCGCTGCCGTAAGGCGCGATGCCGTTGATGAGGGCGGACGCGCCTTTGAGGACTTCGACCGAGTCGATCATTTCGGTGACGGTGACCTGGCGTGGGAGCGCGCCGTACAGACCGCCGAACGAGATGTCGGAATTATACAGCGTGAAACCGCGGATGGAGAACATTTGCTCAAAGTTTCCGTAGCCGAGGGCGGGGCGGGCGGAGGGGTCGTTGTTGAGGACGTCCGTGATGGTGCGGGCGTGCTGGTTTTCGATCAGGGCCGCCGTGTAGCGATTCGCCGCAAACGGAGCGTCCATGATCTGGAGGTCGCCGAGGAATCCGATTTTTTCGTCCGGCGCCAGTTGTCCTCCCGCAAAGTCTTTGACCGCGTAGACGCGGTATTCGGTCATGTGAACGACCGAATCCTTGGAATCCTCGCTCGCAACTTTGGTGGCGGAGGTGGCGGGAGCGGCATCGGTGGTGGAAGCAAATGAGGTATCGGTGGCAGAAGCGGCATCGGTCGCGGAAATCGTTTGTGCGCTTGCGGTAACGCACAGGGCGGCTGCGAGGCTGATGGCCGGGCGGAGTGCCAGACGAATTGGGAGACGGGTTGGCAGATGGATTGGGAGATGGATTGGGAAACGAATTGGGAATCCACGGGATTTTAATGGTTTCGTTAGTTTCATTAGTTTCGTTAACTTCAGTGGCTTCATTGGTTTCGGTGGCTTCGGTGGCTTCATTGGTTGATTAAAATCTGAGACTCAATTTCAAATATAAAACGCTGCACGTTGGACTCGGTCTCATTTGTGTCAATAACGGTATTTGCGAAAAGCGTTTGGGGGGCGCATCTCAAAAACTGGACAAGCAAGACGCTGTGGCACGGGCGTCTCGCGCGTGTTCCGGAAGTAGCGCGGGCGTCTCGCCCGCGTTCCGGGAGTAGCGCGGGCATCTTGCCCGCGTCGGGGCTGGC
>JAISGL010000251.1 GCA_031263125.1 Opitutaceae bacterium
TTTTCGCATTCCGCACAAAAATCCAAACATTCCGCACTTAAGTGCAAGCGTTCGGTTTGCATTTCCGGTATGTTTTTCACGTTCAGCTGGCTCAATTATTCAAAAAACACTCGTCAATCCCCCTGCATTATTCCGTATTTCAAAATCCATATTCCGCATTCCCATGAGTAACCCAATCCTCGAACAGCTCTCCACGGCTGTCATCAGCGGCAAAAGCAAAGATGCCAAAGCCGTCACGCAACAGGCGCTCGACGCCAATATTCCCTTGCAGGAGATCGTGGACAACGCGCTCGTCAGTGCGATGGGTGTTGTCGGCGAGAGATTCAAGCGCAACGAAATCTTCGTTCCCGAAATGCTCGTCGCCGCCCGCGCCATGAAGGAATCCATGTCCATGCTCGAACCGCTCCTCGCCAAGGCCGGCATCGTTCCGAAATACACCGCCGTCATCGGCACCGTGCAGGGCGACCTTCACGACATCGGCAAAAACCTCGTCGCCATGATGTGGAAGGGCGCGAACTTCCGCGTCGTCGATCTCGGCGTGAACGTGACGCCCGACAAATTCCTCGCCGCCGCCAAGGAACACAACGCCGACCTCATCGGCCTCTCCGCGCTCCTCACCACCACGATGCCCGCGATGAAATCCACCGTCGCGCTCCTCAAGAAGGCCAACCTCTCGAAGACAAAAGTCATGATCGGCGGCGCGCCCATCACCCAGCAATTTGCCGACGAAATCGGCGCCGACGGATACAGCTCCGACGCCGGTTCCGCCGTTGACAAAGCCTGCGAGCTTATAGGCGCAAACTAAACCTGGGCGCAAACTAACCGGGCGCAAACCAAGCCCCGCTCCGCAACCCACACCCGCAGAGAGTAGCCACGGACAATCCAGTCTGTGCCCGCCGCTGCCGCGTGCCCGAATTTTCCAACCACACCCGACCCTTGACTCCCGGCTCTCGACTTATTTCACCGCAATCTTCCGCAACCCGCCGCAACCCACATCAATCCTCAACCCATCGCCACCCGTTCCCATCGCCACCCGTTTCCGCCAGCCATCCATTCCCGCCATGAACAAAACTTTCTACACCGACCTCGCCGCCAAGGGTCTCCGCGCACCCGTGGGAGCGCACCTCATCCTCCACACGCACGCCGATCACGACGCCATTATCCTCAACGGCAAACGTCTCGGCGACGTGGTTGCGGAAACCGCGCACCGTTTCAATTGCCCGCTCGCGATTCCGCTGATGGACCTCACGCTCGAAAAAGACGCGCTCCTGCGCGCCTGCGGCATTCCCGAGGCGGAAATCGAAAGCCACCATTTCGCACCGCCTTCGGCCTCGCTGGAAAATCCGCCCAGGCTCCCGCCGCTGGTGGGAGAGCTTCCCGAAATTCCCCTCGTCCCGCGCATGCGCGCCACCTGCGACGCCATCGCGCACATTGCCCGCGCCCACGCGCCACTGCTCCCCATCGGCATGTGCATCGGCCCCTTCTCGCTGATGACGAAACTCATCACCGACCCCATCATGCCCGTCTTCATGGCCGGCACCGGACTCACCGCCGGGGACGATCCCGACGTCGATCTTGTCGAACGCCTCCTCGCGCTCGGCGAACACGTCATCCACCGCTATCTCCGCGCGCAAATCGCCGCCGGCGCCAAGGCCATCTTTGTCTGCGAACCCGCCGCGAACCTCGTTTATTTTTCCCCGAAGCAGCAGGAGGAAACCGGTTACGCCATTTTCGACAAATACGTGATGGACCCCATGCGCCGTTTCGCCGCGCTCCTGCGCGAGCACAACGTCGACCTCATCTTTCACGACTGCGGCGAACTCACCAACGAAATGGTGCGCCGCTTCGGCACGCTCAATCCCGCGATCATCAGCTTTGGCAGCTCGCGCAAACTCTGGGAAGATACCGCGCTCCTCCCGAAGGACACCGTCGTCTACGGCAACCTCCCCAGCAAAAATTTCTATGCCGCGCAACTCACCACCGACGCCGTTGCCGCCAAGGCCCGCGAGCTGTTGGAAAAAATGCGCGCCACCGGCCACCCTTTCATCCTCGGCACCGAATGCGACGTCCTCAGCGTCACCGGCAGCGAAGCCGAAATCATGAGCAAGGTGGATGCGTTCATGAAGGCGTGAGTGTTCGCAAAACGCTCATGAAGCGTTCACGAAGGCGTGAATGCGTGACGTTACAGCCGTTCCCCTGTCGCTGTCGTGTCGTACACATAACTGATGTTATACGCAGCCAAAGGGATGCAAAAAGGCGCAGGTGCGTTCCTCCACCATCATCCAACAAGCAAACCCGAAATCCGCGATTGAGTGAATGCCGGGCAGCCGGTCGTTCCTGGGAGCGCGGGCATCTCTGCCCGCGAAACGCCCTGCCCGCGAAGCGCCGTGTGCCCGCTTGGTGTCTTTCAAATACATATCGCGCATCGCGGGCAAAGATGCCCGCGCTCCCAGGATCGGTCGGTTGCGTGACATCAGATCATCATCAGAGGCATCCCATAAGAATATGTTGATTGATAAAATGTTACAAAACAGGCCTCAAAATCCTCCCTCTCCCTCTGGATAAAGTTTTTCAAAACACGCACATCCGTAACTCATTGCGAGATAACACAATTCAGTTTTCCGCTATGGGATGGCTCTGGATCATCATTTAAAATCGAAACCGACGATTGGCCTTGGTGTGGCCCAGTTTGGCGTGGCACGTGTGGCACGGGTTCAGCCCGTGATTCCCTCTCCTCCCTCCCTCCACTCCCCCCCTCTCCTCTCTCCTCCCTCCAAAGTGTCTGTCCCCTATATGAAAAACACTTGACGCATCCTTCCGACCACTGTGTTTTTCCCCATTTTCACCAGAGCAAAAGTCCAACCATGAGAGACGAATATCTAAAGGAAGCCCAAAAGGTCATCACTGATCCGAACCTGCTAATCAACGTGGTGTCCCGCCGCGTGAAACAACTCAAGCACGGCAGCCGTCCCTTGATCGAGTCGCTCGAAAAGCTCTCGCCCGAGGACCTTGCCCTGCGCGAAATCATCGA
>JAISGL010000275.1 GCA_031263125.1 Opitutaceae bacterium
CGGCGGGAGCCGCAGCGTCGCGCCTTTCGCGAGATGCAAGCCGACCCGGCTCGCAAGCGTGATCGGCCCGCAAAGATAAACGCCTTCGGGAATCGTCACCACGCCGCCTGTTTTCGCGATGGCGTTGATGGCGGTCTGGATGGCCTTGGTGTTGTCGGTCGTGCCATCGCCGCGCGCGCCGTGGTCGGTGATATGCGCGGGAACATGGATGCCCGCGCCGGCATGGCAAACCGGCGTGTGTGCGCATCGTCGCGCACATTGCGGGCGCACTGGATGTCATGACAGCGGCTGGAATTGGACACACCCTGCGCGACAATGCGCACAACATGCGGCTTAACATCGCCGGCGCGTTTATCCATGTTTCTTTCGTGTCCGGAAAATCCTGAAATCCCGAAATGCGAAATCCCGAAATGTCCCCTTTTCATCCTTTATGAAAACACCACCCGCCTCACTCGCGACCTCGCTCGCGGCCTGTTCCTTCCTCGCGTTAACCGTCTTCGCCACGCCCGCATCCACACCCGCGCCTTTCACCGCGCCTGCGCCCTTTGCCGCGTCCACGCCCGCGCCCAAAAACCCCGGTTTCACCTTCGCTGCCGGTTCGCCTGTTTACGAGGTGAACATGGGCGAACTCGGCGTCACGGATAATCTCACGCTCGAACTCTGGCTGCGCCCCGACGCGGACTGCCCGGACGGCGCGCTCATCCTCGACCGCTTCGCCCCCGGCGAATTGCGTGGCGTGCAATTGAAAACCGGCGCGGGCGGCGGACTCCGTTTCGAGACGCCTGCGCCAACCCCGTGCGTCTACGAAGGCCGGTTGCCGGCCGACCGGCTCTCGCATGTTGTCGCCTCCTTCGATTCGCGCGGAAAAATCGCGCGGCTCTTCGTCGACGGAAAAACGGTCTCGGAGTTCACCGGCGATCCGCGCAAGAAAGTGGACGGCTTCAGTGCCGACGCCCCATTGCGGCTTGGCGCCGACCTGGAGGGCCGCAACCGCTTTTCCGGCGAGATTGCCCATTTCGCAATCTACAAGCGCGTGCTTGAACCCGGCGAAGTTGCGCACCTCCACGCGCACCTCCACGCGCACCTCCACGCGCGCCTCCACGCACGCCTCCACGCGCGCCTCCACACAGGCACGGACGGCGGGCTGCCCGGCCTCGTGGCATCGTGGCAACTCACGCCGGACTCACCGCGCGTCATCGAACCCACCGCCGGAAAAACCGCGCTCGCGATTCCAGCCGAAATACGCCCCGCCAAAAACGGCCCCGCGGGCGCGCATGTGATGTGGTATGCGCGCCCCGCGCGCGAGTGGCTCGAAGCGCTGCCGTTCGGCAACGGGCGCCTCGGCGGCATGGTTTACGGCGGCGTGGAACGCGAGCGCGTCCAGCTCAACGAGGACACCATCTGGGCCGGCGCTCCCTACGATCCCGCAAACCCCGCCGCGCCCGATGCGATCAGGAAAGCGCGCGCGTTGATTCTGGCCGGGAAACAACCGGAGGCCGAGGCGATCATCGCCAAAAGCGCGCTCGGACTTCCGCCGCGCCAAGTCTCGTATCAAACGCTCGGCTCGGTCGTCCTCGATTTCCCGGAATCCCCCGCGGCGGCGACAAACTACCGCCGCTCGCTCGACCTCGACACCGCCATCGCCACGACGACGTACACGCGCGACGGCATCACGTACACGCGCGAAGTTTTTTCGAGCGCGCCCGACCAGGTCGTCGCAATTCGCATCACGGCGGACAAACCCGCGAGCATCAGTTTCAAGGCGCGCTGGAGCACGCCGTTCCGCGATGCAAAAACGTCCGCGCAAAAAAACCGCCTCATCCTCGAAGGGCACGGCGGCGAGTTCAACGGCAGGCCCGGCGCGATCCGTTTCCAGTCAATCGTGCAGGCGCAAAACCAAGGCGGCTCCGTCGCGGCGCGCGGCGACACGCTGGAAATCTCGGAAGCCGACGCCGTCACGCTGCTCGTTTCGTGCGGCACCAATTTCATCAACTACGCCGACGTGAGCGCCGACCCGCGGGCGCGCGCCACGCACGATTTGCAGGCCGCGCTCGCGAGCGATTACGCCGCCCTGCGCGCGCGCCACGTCGCGTCGCACCAGGCGCTCTTCCGCCGCGTCGCGCTCGACCTCGGCACGCGCGCCGACTCCGCGCTGCCGACCGATGAACGCGTGAAAAAATTCACCGGCGCCAACGACCCCGCCCTGCCCGCGCTCTATTTTCAATTTGGCCGCTACCTGCTGATTTCATGCTCGCGCCCCGGCACGCAGCCCGCGAATTTGCAGGGCCTCTGGAACAACGCGCTCACCGCCGCATGGGGCGGAAAATACACGGTCAACATCAACACCGAGATGAATTACTGGCCGGCGGAAACGACCAATCTCGCCGAGTGCGCAGAGCCGCTTTTTGCGATGATTCGCGACATCTCCGTGACAGGCGCGCGCACCGCGGAAGTCATGTATGGCGCGCGCGGCTGGGTGTGCCACCACAACACCGACCTCTGGCGCGCCACCGCGCCCGTCGATTCGGCGGCGACCGGTTTGTGGTCGACCGGCGGCGCGTGGCTGGGCACGCATTTGTGGGAGCATTACCTCTTTTCCGGCGACAGGCAGTTTCTCGCCGATGTTTACCCGATCCTCAAAGGCGCGGCGGAGTTTTTTCTCGACACGCTCGTCGAGGAGCCGGCGCACGGATGGCTCGTCACCTGCCCCTCGCATTCGCCCGAACACGGCGGGCAGGTCGCCGGCCCGACGATGGACCTCGCCATCGTGCGCGACGTGTTCAACCAGTTTATAAACGCGGGCGAATTGCTCGGCAAAGACGCCGCGCTTCGCGCCGACGCCGCCACCGCGCGCGACCGCCTCGCGCCGTATCAAATCGGCAAATACGGACAGCTCCAGGAATGGCTCGCGGACATTGACCGCGAGAAGGACAGCCACCGCCATGCGTCGCATCTCTATCCGCTGTTCCCAAGCGCGCAGATCACGGCGGACGGTGACGCGCGCCTTTTCGCGGCGGCGAAAAAATCGCTCGAAGGCCGCGGCGACGTCACGACAGGATGGGGGATGGCGTGGAAAATCAACCTCTGGGCGCGCGCCCGCGACGGCGACCATGCGCACAGGCTGCTTGTCGCGTTGCTCACGCCGCCGAAAGGCGGCTCGCAAGGCGGCGGGGCGTTCCCGAATCTCTTCGACGCGCACCCGCCGTTCCAGATCGACGGCAATTTCGGCGGCGCCTCCGGCATCGCGGAAATGCTCCTGCAATCGCACGCCGGTATGGTCGACCTGCTCCCCGCGCTTCCCTCCGCCTGGCCCGCCGGCTCCGTGCGCGGCCTGCGCGCCCGCGGCGGCTTCGAGGTCGACATCGAATGGCGCGACGGAAAACTCACGCGCGCAAAAGTGCGCTCGCTGCTGGGCAATCCGCTGAAAGTGCGGCACGCCGGCCAGACCCGCGAGGTCGCTTTGAAACAGCGAGAAACATTTGAGTGGGACGCCCAATAAAATGAATAG
>JAISGL010000346.1 GCA_031263125.1 Opitutaceae bacterium
AGCACGGATTATCACGGATAAGAAAAAGACTGGTCGAGTGCCTGGTTTTATCCGTGTTCATCCGTGTAATCCGTGGTTAATTTATTGGTTTGGTTTTTAAACTGTTTTTCAAAGTGCCCTTAAGGACAGGCTCTTATATTATTTCTGTTTTGGGAGGAGGATTTTGATATTGCGGTAGGAGACTTCGTCGCCGTGTTCCTGGAGGAGGATGTGGCCGTCGGGCCATTCGCCGAAGTTGGGGATGTTTTTGTATTTGCTGTTCACGACGGCGTCGCGGAAGGCGGGGGTGCCGCGGTTGTATTCGATGACTTTTTCGCCGTTGAGCCAGTGTTCAATGTGATTGCCGCGAACGATGATGCGGGCGGCGTTCCATTCGCCGATGGGGTTGGGTTTTTTGCCGGTGGAGGAGGGGATGAGGTCGTAGAGCGAGGCGAGGGTGCGGTTGCCGTCGCGGCCGAGTCTGGCGTCGGGGTGGAGGGCGTCGTCGAGGATTTGATATTCGAGGCCGATGGCGGAGCCGACGGCGGCTTTGGCGCCGGAGCCGGTGATGGGGTCGAGGTTGGGTTGGACGAAATATTTGACGCCGCTGTTGGCGCGCGGGGTCATTTTGAATTCGAGGCGGAGTTCAAAGTCGCGGTAGCGTTCGCGGGTGATGATGTCGCCGGCGGCGGCGGATTCGGCGCCTTTGGCGGCGAGGATGGTGAGGACGCCGTCTTTGATGATCCAGCCTTTGGCGGGGAAGGCGTCGGCTTTGGCGCTGCGCCAGCCATCGGTGGTTTTGCCGTCCCAGAGGAGCCGCCAGCCGGTGGCTTTTTCGGCGGGGGTGAGGGTGTTGGGAGCGATGGTGGCGGGGGCGGAAAATTCGGTGAGGGTGAGGTTGCGCCAGCGAATTTGGGCGCCGTCTTTTTTCGTGTCTTTGCCGATGCCGTGGACTTGGAGGGCGATGAAGCCGCGCGGGGTCATGGCGTCGATGATGTCGGCGCAGAGGGCGCCGTTGAGCCAGGTTTTGATGGAGTCGCCGATGGCTTCGACGCGGACGTGATTCCAGGCGTCGGGTTTGAAGAGAGTGCGGCCGAGCGCGCTGAAGGCGGCTTCCTCCTGTTTGCCTTTGGGGAAGAGCCAGCCGCGGCGGGCTTCGTCATAAATGCCGGCGCTCCACATGCGGGCGCGGGGAACGTCGGGGTCGATTTCGATTTGGTAGCCGTGGACGCGTCCGGCGGGGATTTTTATGGTTTTGCCGCCGGCGGTGATTTCTTTCGGAGTGTCGAAGCATTCGCTGCGGATTTGGACGCCGGAGTTGAGGCGCTGGTCGGCTTTGAATTCGTATTCGAGTATGAAGTCGCCGTAGTCACTGGCGGTGCAGAGAAAAGTGTTGGGAGTGTTGGGCGTCGAGACGCCGACGATTTCGTTGCCTTCGATGCGATATGCGGCCTGTCCGCCGCGCTGGACCCAGCCGTCGAGGTTTTTGCCGTTGAAGAGAGGAGCTGCTTTTTGCGCGGGCGCAATGGCGGCGAGAGCGAGCGAGGCGAGGGCGAGGGCGAGGAGTGTGGCGCGAGAGAGTCCGGCGCGGGTGTGTGTGTTCATGGTCGGTGATGGTGATTGGGTGACTGTGTGATTGTGTGTAAATAAGTTATGCGCTTGAAGTTTTTGACGGGGAAAACAAGAGAGGCAACGGAATTGAAGCAATGGGATGCGTGTTTTTTTCTTACATACGAGACGGCGGGATGCGGGAGGATTTATCTGAAAAAATACGCATTATCGGATGCCAGTTCCGGATGCCAGTTCCGGTTGCCCGGTTGCTACATCGCGAGCAGCGCCTTGGCGCCGGTGTCGTCGATCAAGAGTGTTTTCAACAGGCCGCCTTTCAGCGCGCCGGCGATTGCGGGTGCGCGGTCCGCGCCCGCGGCCACTCCGATAGCGAGCGGTATGCGGCGCAGGTCGTCGAGTTCGATGCTTGTCACGCGGTCGCGCCAGCGCGAGCGGCACTCGCGTCCGTTTGCGTCAAAGAAGCGTCCGCAAATCTCGCCGACCGCGCCGTTTTGCTCGAGCTGCGCGATGTCGTTTTTGCCCAGCACTTCGCGCTCGATATAGACGGACGGGTTGAGCGCGCCGACACCCACCAGCGCCGCATCGGCTTTTCGCAAACGCTGGCGCACGGACCGTATTTGCTCGGAGGCCACGAAGAAGTCGCGCGTTTTTTTGTCCGTCACAAACGCCGGCGTGCTCAGGGTCAGGAATTCGCCGCCCCAGAGTTTCACGAGCGTGCGCCCGAGTTCCAGCGCGTCGACCGGGGAGAGGTTCGAGGCGATGCTGCCCATCGCCTGCACGACGGTCATGTGCCGCGACTCGCCTTGGTGGAAACAGCGCACCACCTCGGCCACGCTGCGCCCGCCGCCGACCGCGAGGGTGCCCGTGCCGGGGAGTTTTTCCGAGACAAACGGCGCGCCAAAATGGCCGACGGTCTGCCGCGCCACTTCCGCGTTCACGTTTGGCGCCGTCTTGATGACGGCGGCGTCCTTCAGGTCGAAGCGCGCGCAGAGTTCGCGTTCCAGTTTGCTGTTGCGCGCCTGGTACTGGTCCACGGAGATGCGGACGATTCCGCGTTCCTGCGCTATCGCGAGCATCCGCGATATCTTTGTTTGCGAGACATGCACGATGCTTGTGATTTCCGCCTGCCCGAGGCCGTCCACATAATACAGTGTGGCCACAAGCCGGAGGAGGTCGTCGGTGTAATTTGCTTTTTTGGGCATGGGTTGCGCGGAGTTGTCCGGGATGGATTTGATGAGGATGGTGAAACCGGCGCGCCGCCGTCCGTGAGACGGCGGGCGGATGTTTTTTGCTCTGATCGCCGTGATATTCCAAACACTTAAACAAAATTTCAATATAAATATCTATTCAAATAAAATATTAAATCACGGGAGTTGTATTTGTCGGGAACAGGCTCAATCATCGTTTCATGCAAACACTGCCAGCGTCCGGACCGGCCAGTCCGCGAGGGCGCCGGCTCCCTGCAAACAGCCATTTGAAAATTAAAAAACGCCTCATGAAAAAACACATCGCACCCATGCTCCTCTGCATTCCGCTCGCGCTCGCTTTGCCTGCCCGGGCCACTGACATCATCGCCCATCGCGGCGCTTCCCACGACGCCCCCGAAAACACGCTCGCCGCCGAAAAGCTCGCCTGGGAGCAGAACGCCGACGCGGTTGAGACCGACATTTATCTTACCAAGGATGGCAAAATCCTCGCCATGCACGACAAGACGGCCAGGCGCACCACGGGCCGCAACGCGACGATCGCCTCCATGACGTTCGACGAGGCGCGCAAACTCGACGCCGGCAAATGGAAAGACTCCAAATACGCCGGCGAAAAACTTCCCACACTCGCCGAGCAGCTCGCACTCATTCCGGCGGGCAAGCGCATGTTTGTCGAAATCAAGACCGGCCCCGAGATCGTGCCCGCGTTTGCCGGGTGCCTCGCCAGATGCGGCGCCGGCAGGCACAATGTCACCGTCATCAGTTTCAATTACGACAGTCTCGTGGCCGTCCGCAAACAACTGCCCGGACTTGCGACACTTTATCTCATGGGCTACAAGAGTCCGGACGCGATCAAACCCGGCGCGAAACCGCAGCCCTCGATTGACGAAGTGATCGCGCAGGCCAGGACCGCCGGTTTCACGGGGCTTAGCTTGCAGGGCACCTGGCCGCTCACGCCCGCCGACGTGCAAAAAATCAAGAAAGCCGGACTCCAGTTGCACGTGTGGACGATTGATGATCCCGCGAAAGCCAGACAGTGGATCGAGCTTGGCGCGCAAAGCATCACCACCAACCGCCCCGGCTGGTTGCGCGCGCAACTCAAACTCTGACGGAGCCGCGCGCGTGCCACGCGCAGGCGCATCGTGCGCGCACGCGCAGGCTTCATGCGCAGACGCGCCCGCGCATCAAACGAACTCTTTGACCAAGCGAAATCCCTGACCAAGCGAACTCCCTGACTAAACGAAATCCCTGACCATTGACCAAAAAACCGTGCTCTCATTCCTGAAACCAGCCCCTGCCGCAACGCCGCTTCCACCGGAGCGAATTGATCCCGAATACCGCCGTCAGCGCCAGCGTGTGTTCGCGGGCATTTTTGTCGGTTATGCGGCCTTTTATCTCGTGCGCAACAACCTCGCGCTGGCGATGCCCGATATTTTGAAAGAATATCCCGGACGTTTCACCAACGCGCAACTCGGCACCGGTCTTACCGCCATCATCGTCGCCTACGGCCTGTCGAAATTCATAATGGGTTCCGTCTCCGACCGCAGCAATCCGCGCGTTTTCCTTCCGCTCGGCCTGCTGCTCTCGGCGGGCATCATCGCCTTCTTCGGCTCCGTGAAGGCCATCTATGCGTCACTCGCGGTGATCATCGTGCTGTCCGCGCTCAACGGCTGGGTCAACGGCATGGGCTGGCCGCCCTGCGGCAAGACGATGGTACACTGGTTCAGCGCGCGCGAACGCGGCACCGTCGTCTCCTTCTGGAACGTCGCGCACAACATCGGCGGGATGCTCGTCGCCTGGATCGCCACCGCCGGCGTGTTTGTTTTTCACGACTGGGGCGCGAAGTTTTATCTGAACGCGCTTGTCGCCGCCTGCGTCGCCGTGTTCGCCTGGTTTTTCATGCGCGACACCCCGCAAAGTTGCGGCCTGCCGCCCATTGAGGTGTACAAAAACGACTACCCGCCCGATTACTCGGAAAAACACGAGCGCACATTCACGTTCCGCGAGATTTTTTTTGAAAACATACTGTACAACAAATTCCTCTGGGCCATCGCCGCCGCAAACGCCTTTGTGTATTTCGTCCGTTACGGCGTCGTGAGCTGGGTGCCCGTTTACCTGGAGACCTCGAAGCATCTTTCCGTCAAGGAATCCAGCATCGCGTGGTCGCTTTTCGAGTTTGCGGCCATCCCCGGCACGATTCTCTGCGGCTGGGTGTCGGACAAGGTTTTCAAGGGCCGGCGCGCGCCCGCCACCATATTGTTCATGGCGCTTACGCTCGCCGGCGTGCTGCTGTATTGGATCAACATGCGCGGCCCCGTGTGGATTGATTATGCCGCGCTCTTCATCGCGGGCTTTTTCATTTATGGCCCGGTCATGCTCATCGGCCTGCACGCGCTTGAGCTTGTCCCGAAAAAAGCCGCCGGCACCGCGGCGGGCTTCACCGGCTTTTTTGGCAACACCATCGGCGGTGGCGCCGCCGGCACGGGCGTTGGCTGGATTTCCGACCACTTCCAATGGAACGGCGTTTTCCTGACCATGACCGTGTGCTGTCTGCTGACGATGGCGTTCAGCGCCCTCACCCTCGGTCACCGCGCAACAGGCAACGGCGGCAAAGCGGGGGCGTAACACCAGATCGTAACATCAGATCGTAAAATAAAAGGGGAAACCCAGCCCAGCCGCCCGACACACGCTTGGTGCGACGCAGTCGCACCAAAGTAGCACGAGTACGGACAATCCTTGCTGTCTGCGCGTGTGCGATTCGGCGGTTCGGAAACATGCGGCTCGGGAAAACACGGCTCGGGAAAACGTGGTTCGGGAAAATTCGGGAAGGGGGAAGGAGGACGGGAATATTGGACTGCCCGATGTCAAGTTGAATAGTGTGAATAGTGGCACAGAATAGCAGCATAGAGAATGGTGGCGCAAAACAGCAGCACTCTCAAAAAACATCATGCAATTTATTGGTACATAAAAGATTGCATATAATTTTTCTTGTAAAATCCAAGAGTGTCAATCTATTTAATTTTGTAAATTTGAGCCTGTCCCTATTTTCATTAAGCCTGTCCCCATGTCCCCATGTCCCCATTTACCCGTCCCCAATTTACCCCATTTACCATTTATTCGGTTTCGATCTTGTCTGCCTGCACACCGGTTATTTTTCCTTTCCCTTTCCGGTTTTTCCCGGGGGCCGCCCCGACGCCCCCGAGGTTGGTCACTAACAGGGTTGTCTATTCCACATTTTGTGGGGCGCGTTACGCCTCGTCTCGTTGCCGCATCGTGCGCCTTTTACCCGCATCATCCCCCTTCCTCTCCCCAGCGGTTCCAGTTTTTTCGACTGTTTGACGAATTACAGTAGCAAAAATCAATAACCTCAATACGGTGAATAATACCTGCTTTTTTGCACACTCAGAAATGCTTTTCGCGTTTCATTGTGCGGAAGGGCGGGTCATAACTTTTCTCATTTTCGTCAGTTCAGAGGCCGAAACGCCTCCAAAAAACTTAATCTTTTCGACTTATGCAATCAATCATCAATGCAGCCATCGTTTATGGAATCGCAATCGTCATAGCCATGTTTGTGGCCGTGCTTATCAGCGGACTCTTTCGCGCCTTGAGGTTCTTCACTGCCAAGAAGTAACGCAACCAGCACGCACCATCCTCCCTTGTTTTGCAATAGACCATAAATCCCGCACACACACGACCATGCAGTTCTCCGACATTCTTAACATCTTCCAAGGCATCACGACGTTTTTTACCGAATCGCCGCACATCGCGTTTGGCCGCATCGGCCTGATCCTCCTGGGCGGCCTGCTCGTTTACCTCGGCAAGAAAGGCACGCTTGAACCCTTGCTCATGATCCCGATGGGACTGGGCATGGTTGCAGTGAACGCAGGCGTCCTTTTGATGCCCGCCACGATGTCCAACACCATCGTGACCGGCTCGCTCGACACCCCCGTCATCCAATACATGACGGAAATCCAGAACGCCGATGCGTATTACCAGGCCGAAATCGCCCGGATCAGCGCCCTGCCACAAAGAACCGAAACCCGCGCCGCGGAACTCGATTATGCGAACAAAATGATGGCCGCCGCCAAGACCCGCGCCCTCATCAAATACGTCACCGACAAACGCGGCCCCAACCCCACTCCCGACCAAATCGCGAAAGACCGCGAGGAACTGGAAAAGATCCTCGCGCTTCACGACGAGGAATCGCAAAAATCCAACGACAGCGCGATGCCCGGCACGCTGTTTCTCGCCCCTCTCGTCCAGCAGCCGAACCAGCTCATGGACATCATCCAGATCAACTTCCTCCAACCCATCTACACCTTCGCGTTTGGCAACGGCCTGATCGCCTGCCTCGTGTTCATGGGCATCGGCGTGCTCCTCGACGTGGGCTTCCTCCTTGCGCGCCCGTTCCTGAGCATGTTCCTCGCGCTCTGCGCTGAATTTGGCACGATTGTGACATTCCCCATCGGCGTTGCGCTCGGCCTGACCAATGGCGAGGCGGCGTCAATCGCACTCGTCGGGGGCGCCGACGGCCCCATGGTGTTGTTCGGCTCGCTCATGCTGGCGAAACACCTCTTCGTGCCGATCACCGTCGTGGCCTACCTCTACCTCGGCCTTGCCTACGGCGGTTATCCTTACCTGATCAAGTTCCTCGTTCCCGCGAAACTGCGCGCGATCAAACTCCCCCCGCGCCCCATCGTGAAAATCACCGTCGGCGAAAAACTCGCGTTTGCCGTCGTCGGTTGCGCGATACTTTGCCTCCTGTTCCCGTCCGCCGCGCCGCTGTTCCTCTCGCTCTTCCTGGGCATCGCCGTCCGCGAAGCCGGCCTGAAAGTGTTCTCCACGATGATCGAAAGCGTGTTCCTCTACGGCGCGACCATGTTCCTCGGCCTGCTGCTCGGCGTGTTGTGCGAAGCCTCGACCATCCTCAACCCCAAGGTCTTGCTGCTCCTCGTCCTCGGCATTCTTTCGCTCCTCCTGTCCGGCGTCGGCGGCCTCATCGGCGGCTACATCGCCTACCTTGCGAGCGGACGCAAAATCAACCCCGTGATCGGCATCGCCGCCGTAAGCTGCGTGCCCACGACCGCGAAAGTCGCGCAAAAGGAAGTGTCCGCCGCCAACCCGAACTCGATTGTTCTTCCCGAGGCCCTTGGCGCAAACATCTCCGGCGTGATTACGACTGCGATCATCACCGGCATCTACGTCGCCCTCGTGCCGATCATGCACTGATTTGAAATGCGGAATGCGGAATGAATGCGGAATACGGAATCATCGGTCGATGATTTGGGGATTAGGTAATTAGGTAATTATGCCCCGTGATTTCTTTCATTTCGCACTCCGAAATCCGCATTCCGAAATCCACATTCCACGCTCCCATGTCCCAGCACGCAAAAACCACGCTTTATTGGATTATCGGAATCGCCACGGCATTCGGAGGCGTGGCGATTGTGCGTCTGGTGGCGCCGCGCTATGCGGAAAAAACCGCCGCATACCTGTCCGCCGGAGGCCAGTTGATGGCGCTCATGGGCCTGGTCGTGATCGCCTTCGGCGTGCGCCAGCGCGTATGGCAAAAACGCGCCGAAAATCTTGCCCCCGACACCCCCGACACCCCCGACAGCTCGGCCCGATCAGACAGCTCGGACAGATCAGCCCGATCGGACAGCTCAGTCAGCTCAGCCCGATCAGACCACTCCGCCTGATCCGCCAGATTCCCAAAACCACAAAACCAGCCTGCCCTGCCGTCCTCTCCCCTGCCATCCTCTCCCCCGCCGCCCTTTCCCCCGCCGCCTCCCCCAAAAAACATCGCTCACCCCATCCACCCGATCTTCGTATAATCGAGCACCGTGTGGCTGATTTGCCCCGCCGCGAGCGCCCTGCGATCCGTGAGCGGCGATCCCGGCGCATCGACCTCCTCGCCCAGCGTAAACACAAACCGATGCGCACCATCGTCCGCCCGCGGCCCGAAAATCCCCGGCACCACCACGCGCGCCGGCACCGTGCGCCTCACCTCGCTATGCGCGCGGCAAAGGTAGGGAAAATTCAGATTGTGCACGATAAAACTCCGCCCCGGCGTCGCGCGCACCAACTCCGGAATCATCCGCGCCGCATGCGCCGCCGAATGCCGCAACGTCTCCCCGACCTCCGGCACGGCAGGCGGCCCGGGGATTTTGATTTTGTCAAAAACCTCGAACGGCAAATCCTGTGAAAGCGCCACTGCCGGCAACCCATGCAACGCCCCCTCCCACGCGCCGCCAATCGTGCCGCTCGCGAAAATAAACCCAAGCGACGCATTCAGCCCGACATTGAACCCGCTCAACACCGCATCCGGATACTCCGGCAAAATGTGCGCCAGCGCTATATTCACGCAATCGCCCGGCGTGCCCGTGACGCTCCACGTCGGGCACCCAAATCCCCTGTCCTCCGCCTCGACGACGACGGACCTGTGACGCGACTTCGACGCCCCGATCCAACTCTGCTCGGTCTTCGGGGCGACAACCCACAAATCGTGCTCCGCGCCGCGCAACGCAAGCACGAGCACATGGAGAAAATGGCAATCAAGACTGTCGTCATTGGTGATGAGAAAACGCATGTCCGAAAGAAAAGCCCCTCATAACGCGGACTTCCAGCCCGCATTCGTTTTATGACCTGATGTTACGCGGAGAGCGTTTTTTGATAGGGCGGTCCCGCCGAGACCGCCCTACCAAAAACTGGCTGCTGCGTAACATCAGTTATGACATGCGAATGCCTTTCCTGGGAGCGCGGGCATCCTTGCCCGCGATGGATTTTCGAAAGACACCACGCATACGCACGTCATTTCGCGGACAAAGATGCCCGCGCCCCCAGATGCCGATGCGTTTTTTGCAGCGCGTTTTTCGCAACACAGACTGGAAATCCGCGCCGCAAAACATCAACCTCCCACCATTCCACATTCCACACATTCCACATGAAACTAGGCGTATTTGACAGCGGTATCGGCGGCGAAGCCGTGGCCGACGCATTGCGAAAGACATTTCCCGAAGCGGAAGTCCTCGTTGTCAACGACCGCGCCAACATCCCCTACGGCGGCAAAACTCCCGCCCACATCCTGCGCCTGACCGACGCAGCCATCCAACCCCTGCTCGCGCGCACATGCGACGTGATCATCCTCGCCTGCAACACCGCGACCGCGCTCGCAATCGACGCGCTCCGCCAAAAATACCCCGCGCAAAAATTCATCGGCATCGAGCCGATGGTGAAAACCGCCGCCGCGCTCACAAAAACCAAAACCATCGCCGTGTGCGCCACGAAAGCGACGCTCTCCAGCGCGCGCTACGCCCGGCTCGTCCGTGACCATGCGACCGGCCTGCAAATCATCGAACCCGACTGCGGCGAGTGGGCATCGCTCATCGAAAACAACCGGATGAACCGCACCCACATCGAACGCACAATCAACGCCGTCTGCGAGCAAGGCTCCGACGTGATTATCCTCGGTTGCACGCATTATCACTGGATCAAGCGACTCATAACCGACCTCGCCGCCGGCCGCGCCGCGGTCATCGAACCCTCCGAAGCCATCGGCCGCCGCGTGAAGGCGCTGCTGGCCGACCCCTGACCGGCCGCGTTTCCCCCGGACGGGATGAAGTCATTTGAACGCGACATAAAAACGGCACGCAGACGCACCAATCAGCAGGCGCGCGCATGGGGGCGCCATGCCATGCTGATCGCCGCCACCGCCCTCCACCACAACATGCGCGTGACAACATGCAACGCCGCTGAGTTCAAACGAGTCCCAAATCTCAAGGTCATCGTCCCATGAATAACGGTGAAGATTTTATACAATTGATATTATGCGGTCGGCCAATCCTGGGAGCGCGGGCATCTTTGCCCGCGAAACGCCGTGCGTCGGCTTGGTGTATTTCGAACACGCATCGCGGGCAAAGATGCCCGCGCCCCCAGGATTGGCATTCGCGCGACATTCACTCGATCGCGGGTTTCAGGTTTGTTTGATGGAGGAACAACGCACCTGCGCCTTTTGCATCCCTTTGGCTGCACCCGTAGCGCAGGCTGCCAAGCCTGCTGACGAGGCGAAGCCTCGCCCGGTTCGAAAAAAACGAACAAATACCCGGCGGCATGCGGCAGGCAAAGCAGGCTTGGCAGCCTGCGCTACTTGTAACCCAATCTCTCTGGCATCCCTTCGGGATGCGGTTTTTGTCTGCGATTATATCCGGTGGTGTCGCGATTGCGCCGCTTAACCACCAGCTAATATTTTTCAAGCCGCCGGCTTGAGTATTAGCTGAAAATAATAATAAAAAATTTTAATAACTGATGTTACGCGGCACGTAGGGCCTGACCTTGTGTCAGGCCGCGAATTACCAGTGTGGCCTCCCACGCGTATACGGCCTGACACAAGGTCATGTCAGGCCCTACAAAACCCTGCCAGTCGCGTAACATCAGTTAATAAAATAAAATTAAAACATTTTCAGTTTTGGCAGCTTCGCGGCTTCGCCGAGGCAGGTGAGCACGGTTTTCAGGGCATTGGTGACATCCGGCACGGGGGCTTCATCGGGGAGCGGCTTCAGCGACGCTAGTATTTTGGCGATGTTGCCGGCCACTCCCGCGCCTTCGTAGGGGATGCCTTTGTCCGCCGGTATCCGCGCCATCATGCCGGCGGCTTGCGCCAGCGCCTGCACCAGGCCCGCGCTTCCATTGCCGAGCATTTTGTTGAAAACACCGGCGTCGGGATGCTTCACAAGCGCGGCGGCCGCGGTCCTCGCCCTGGCCAAAAGCTGACGGAGCAGGTCACCGGGGCGGGACGCAAATGCATGCATCGCCGCGTTCACTTCCGTCTCCTTGGCCCGAATGAGCTTTTCAATATCCGCCGGACGAAACTCCTTCATGAAATCATCGGCAGCTTTTGCCATCTTTTTGAGCAGGATGACACTGTCCTTGTCTTTTTTGTCCGCTTTCTTCTCGGTCGCGATCGCGGCCAGGCCAACATCTTTGATCGCCGCGCGCAAATCCATCACCCCGTCCACAATAAACTCCTTGCAGAGATCGTTGCATTCCTTGCTCCAGCAGGAAAAATCATATTTTCCCCATGTGACGGTGGCATTCAGGAATATGTTCAATTTTTTGAAATTAATCCGCGCATAGGTTTTGTCCAGTTTTTCGAGCGCGTCCGTGCATGGGGATGACGCGCGCAGTTCCGGGTCAAGCTCTTTGCTCGAATCCCAATGTTTGCAGGTGAGGATGCGTGGAATTTCTGGTATGTGACAAGCCGGCATGACGGTAAGTGGATCGTGAGGTTTTCCGGTGGGAGGCCGGGGAGGATGGTTATTGTAATTGGATATTTGTTTATAAATCCGTTTATAAGCCTGATATTATAAACGTTTTTTGATTTTCGTTTTCATGGCGCCGGTTTGGTATTCGCGGGAGCCGGTTTGGGACTCACGGGGGCCGCCTTCAAGCGTCCTCTTTCAGCGGCCAGGATGAACATTTCCGTGACTTTCTTGACATGCTCCCACTGCTTGCGCAGCGACTTCACCTTGTGCGCGGGAGTCGCGGTCTCCGTCGCGATTTCGGCGAGTTCGCCCAGCAGGCGGCCGAGTTCGCGCACAAGCTCGGGACGGCTCCGGTGGACGTGGAGTTCTGGGATTTCCGGCGGCTTCCCCGGCACGAACCTGCCGTTCATGCGCTCGCAGAGCCACTCAATCAGGATGACGCTGCCGGAAATGCGCGTCAGCCCTTCGATGCGGTCAAGCGGATTGCTCGTCCCGCTGCCGACGAGCGGCGGTTCGGCCCATTTGTAAACCAGCGACAACGAAACCCCCAAGTCCGAGGCGATTTGCTTGGCGGGGATGTCCTTGAGTATCTGTTTTACGATATCGTGTGAATCCATGCGGGATTTTTCAGGTTATCAAAATACGTGAGGGAGCAAGGGAGATTCTAAAAATTAACCGCGAAGGGCACGAAGGATGCGAAGAGCGGAAAAAGTAAAATTAAAAACAGCAACCTTCAGCTTTCAAGACTTCAGGCATCCGGAACTTCCATCCTTCGCGCCCTTCGCATCCTTCGCGGTAAAACAATTTTTAGAGATTCCCATAAATAAAAAACAGTGCCGGTCGCGGAAACTCACCTCGAATCATAAGCCTTGAGGATTGTCTCAACCGCCTTGTCGCATTCGCTTATGCTTTTTTCGATTTGACGGGCGATTTTATCAATTCCGGCCACAGTGGCGGAAACGGTCTGGATTTGTTTTGCGAGGGCCGCGTTCTGGCCGGAGTCCGCCGTCTGCCGGGCGATTTTGAGCGCCTTGTCATCGGGCAGCGTGTTTTGCAAGTTCGCGCATTTCCCATAATCGGTCTCCAGCGACTTGACCAGCGTCCCTCCGCGAAGCTCTTTAATCAAGGCGTCGATCTTGGGGGATGCGGCTTTCGATTTGATCAACTTGCCCAGTGTGTCCAGTTCCTTGCGGCGTTTTTGAACCGTGCCGACGAGCCTGACATAGTCAGTCATGCAGGCATTCGCCTGCCTCGCAGCCTGCGAGAAATCCTTTTCCATCGCGGCGGCTTCGGCGACGTTTTCCTCATCGGCCTCCATGATGATATCCTGCGCCCTGTCGGCGCCTTTTTGCCATTTGAGGAGAATCTTCAAAAACGGCTGGCAAAATTCCATCACCTCGTCGGGCAGTTCGGGCGCCTTGATGAGTTTTCTTATGCGCTTGATGGCATAGGCGGTGCATTCGGTGAATTCCTCAAATGCCTCCGCTGTCGGCGGCTTGGTTTTCTTGAGGGCGATCAGCGCCAGGCCGAGCCGCTTGTGGTTCTTGGTGAACTTGGGGTCCTTGTCATAATCCAGCGCCAGCCACTCCTTGAGTGTATAAGGCGAGAGGAGTTTCGGGGGGAGTTTGATTGCCATGATGATATATTAATTTAAGTGATTTATTTTTATTATACTCCGGGAGATTTGCAATGAGTGCGCGCCTCCCGGATGAATTTGCTTTTTTATGAAATATGAAAAGAGGCGTCAGGAGCCACCGCCGCCGCCTCCTCCTTCGCTGTCAGGACGTTCGTCCACTTTGCGGGGGAGGAGGGGCGGTTTCTCGATGGTGTCGAGTTCGATGGCTGTTCCGTCCTTGGCTTCCATGTATTATCCGGGTTGGAATTATTATTTATATAACGCTCCGTTCAAAATGGCCGTCTTATTCCTCAAGGTGTCACCGGCATCAATTTGACACCGTCCGGCAATTTTTTGGCCGCGAGTGCGATCTTTAAGAGTTCCTCCAAAACCTTGGCAGCATTGGACGCGGTCACTTCCGGGGGGCTGTTGGCCCATTTTGACAACGGCTCGAAAATGGTCTCGGCGGCGGACAGCCCGGCATAGTCACAACCGCAATAAGCCGCCTTCATGCGCATTCCAATCGCCTGGGCAAGGCTGCGTGGAGACCCCGCCCCCGAACCGTCCTTGGCAAGCTCTGTCAGTTGGTTGGCACGATCATTGGGGTCATTTACCTTGCTTATGTCAACAAGCCTCTTATGTAATCTCGTGGCATTTTGGGTGATGGACCCGGCATCAATGATCTGTTTTATCTTCCCATTCACCTGGGTGAAAAGATTTCTATAAATACCGCTGAGATAACTGCTCAGGGTGTTTTGATTCACGGAAACGCCAAGAAAATCCGCGGCCTTGGCGATATCACGGGCAATTTTCTCTCCTTTCGGATATTT